>NZ_JBLVXX010000028.1:0-67832 GCF_048283985.1 Enterobacter cloacae complex sp. 6730903
CACTATCGGCGAAGGTGAGTTGATGGCTCATGATGTCCCTCTGGGATGCGCTCCGGATGAATATGATGATCTCATATCAGGAACTTGTTCGCACCTTCCTTAAAGAATGGTTTCTTTAAAAAAATGAAGGGCGCAACTGTTATGAATAACAGAAGAAGGATCGCCCGTCATTGCTCCCACCTCAAAACAGAAGCCCTTCTGTCATGGCGAGAAGTGGGAATGGAATCTCAATATCACCACTGGAATAGTAATAAGAGATTGCCAGCCTGAACGTAACGACCACTGACGGCATTTATTCAGTCTGACTACATTCATCCTAACGGAATGAATGAGCAAAGAGCGAATGCTCTTTCTGAAAAAGTCGGAGATGCGCGGTGATTGCGATGCAATACCAACACAACGAGACATTACATCCCGCGCATTCCTTCGGAACTAAACAAGACAAAGAAGAAAGAACCAACACTTTCAGAGAGAAAATTCAGATGGAAAGAGTGCCGCTATGGGAAACGGCATTCAGGAGGGAGAAGTGATTCGAATTCTTACCCTATAACTCTAATTATGACACAAATAGCACAATAAGTCAAGACATTTCGTAACTTTTATGTTATGCGCATTCTTCCGCGATCTGGATGGCAAGCTCTCCGAGTTCAACGGTGATGTGTTCCATAGCGAGGGCAAGCTCCTCCATATCATTGGCAATGCGCCACGCCTGATCCACGGTGACGGTATCCCCGTTCATCTGCACCAGGTGCTCTACAGCAGCGCTCCAGTGTTCAAGGGCGGTAATTGCCTGTTCAGTGTATTGTATCGCTTCCAGAAGCGCGGAGGGCGTTCTCTCACGCCACGCCTTATTAACAAGCCGCAGGGCTGGTAAATGCCAAATGTCGTGGAAAGAGTTAATTAGGGTGTTCACGATGTTCACGATGTCCATAGTTTTATTATTCATTGTTTTCCTTGTCGTCAAAGAGAATGTCAAAATCTTGTATGTGGTGAGATAAGCCGTTAGTTTGGGAATACCCCACCCAGTCAATATAGTTTTCTGCGTATAGCTGCCACTTCTTAAGATTCGATGAATCAACACGGTATTCACGGCGGCGGCGTGGTTTATAGAAGACGTTATCCGAAGATGCTAAAACATCCTGCAATAGTTCAAACTCAGCCCCTACGGGCACCGTTGCAGGGTATTCTATTATTTCGGTGATCCATTCTCCTGGAATAGACTCTCGTGCGAGGTCTTGTAGAGAAGAGGTGTATTTACGTTTGCTGGCGCGTGTTGCTTGTTCTATCCGTTTAATTGGATTTCGTTCTTTTCGTCCCATTCATTCCTCGTAGAGGGGAAACTCCGTGTTTTCTCGTTAATGTCCATACTGCGTAAAATGCAAATAACCAATACATAGCGATGATCATAAAAGTTTCCCATTGATTGTTATTTAGTTTTCGCGTTGTTCATCAGTTGGTTGTAGTGATGAAAGAAACATTGTGGTTAACGTCAAAATCGTAGTGATTGCTGCGCCTGGTGATAGCGATCACTTTGGCATCGCGAAGAAGGGATAGCCAATATCTGATCCCGCTTTCCGAGTATCCCAGGGCAGATGCCAGAGTTTTGACGCTGGAACGGAATGTTCCATTCTCGCGGTGGAGGCTTGCAAGGTGGTTATAGATTCGTCTGCATACTTCGTTGCATCCGAGTTGAAACTTTGTATCTTCGTTCAGTAGATAAAGGTTGGTCATTGTTCCTCTTAGGTTTGTTGTTGTCGTGCGTATGAGTCACGCTTCATTTTCAAGTGTTGAATGGCGTATTCATTGGTTAATGTTCCCTGACTGTCGAACATCGCCAGATAGGGTAGATCAAACTCAGTGAATCCAGTAAACCGATCAGCATCGTTGTAACGTTGCAAATAAAACCAATCTCTGGTTTCATCTCGTGGCTTTCTGAACTCGAATGGGGAAACGATTTGCTGTTTGGTAGGTGCTTTCCTTGCCGCTGGTTTCTTGGTGGGCTTAGGTGTCGGCTTCACTTTTTCCGGCGCTGGCGCTTCCTCTTCCGGCGTATCGTCAAACTCGCACATCGGATCGGCTTCTGGAACAGACTGTTGCTTTTCTTCCTGCACCTCTGGCGCTACGTCTTCTTTAGCGTTGCCAAACACTGGATGTTTTAGACAATCCACCCAGACAGGCTTTTTTGCCGTCCCGGTGTTACGTTCGAGAAGAAATAATTCTGGAGTGAGATCGACAACTGACCATTCATAAGTTTTTCCAAATTTCTTTTTGGTTAGCAGTCCGGCGGCTTCCAGGCTGCCAATTGCACTTCTCACTGTACCAACGTCAGAAACACCGATTGCCGCAGCGATACTTTCGATGGTGTCGTAGTGCTTGCCCTTCGTAAAATATTTCTTATCTTTTGGCGGTTTGGTGAAGTGATAGAATCTCTTTCGCAAGATCATATATGCGAGTTTAGCGTTACCGATTAGCTTTACTGACTCGCCTGTTTTGAGATTTGTAATTCGGGTTGCTGATAATAATGCTTCTTCGATTGAGGCGTATTTGTATACTTTCCCGTCGATAAAGTTGTTCTTTGCCATTGTTGTATGCTCCTGTGTATGCTCAGTAAATTACGAATGCTCTTCATTTGGCTTTCTCCGCTTCTCATTCGTGGATTGTTGTTAATGCTGGAACGTGGTTATTACGCGCCAGCTTTCGAGTATTTGACCGCCAGAGTTTGGCATTCTTCAAGAAGAAGTGCGCTTACGCTCATTTTTCGGCGCTTCGCTTCTTTGTACAGAATCTGGAATGTGGCATCCGGGATCATTAACGATGTGGACGGCGGTAGTTTGGTTTTCTTCTCGATCATTCTGGTTTCCTCCTGGGTTAGCTGGCCACTGGTGTGAAGTTTGGCGTTGCTCGCCATTCGTCAAAGCGTCGGATCGCTTCCTCGAACATCTCCACTCTATCGGGCTGTTCACTCTTACGCGCCCGGACAAGTGAACTGTAGACAAGTGTTCGTGTTGTTCGGCCTGTAATCAAATCTGCGTAGATTTGGTCAACGTTGAAGTAACGCATGTTGTTTGCTCCTGTTTGGTTTTCTCCAGACGCAAAAAAGCCCCCGCACCAAAAACCTGGTGGAGGCTGCAATTCATGCGTATGGAATGTTGTTAGATGGGGATTAGATGATAATGATTATCACCATACTTTTAATAATACACTAAAAGCACACTTGTTGTCAAGTGTTATTTCAACAAGTTCGAAAAAGTCAAGTGCATTACGTGCTTTATACCAAAAAAACAATCCTATCAGTCAAGGTAAATTTGTGATATGATTCATTCCCAAGCAGATCACCTGTGATCACAAACAAAAAACTCCTGTAACGCTCTCTGCGACCTTCTGACGCTTTCAGGCTACCTTTGTATTCCCTACCCTGTTTAAATCGCTCTACGGGCTTCCTGTGAAGCCTGGCGGCATTTAGGCGCACCTCTGGCACTTACCGAAACCAATAGCACAACTACAGAGGGATAACGGTAGTTATCAGGATAGTAGGTGTTGGTATTGGATTGAGGCTGGATGAACCGTAGCACGGTGAAGCCTTAGCCGTGGGCTAACTTCGCATGGATGAAATGCGGAGCATGGAAGACAGGCAGAAGTTATGCCGAAAGACATTGCGCACACGGCGCATAGCTTCTGTGCCTCGTTTCACGAGGGCGAAGCCCTGGCACAATCACAGACAGATGCGCTGATCGCTGCGTCGTGAGCGGAACGGGGGTGTCCGGGAAGCCACCAAACGGCGTACCAGGACATTTCCCCTTGAGTGACGGCGATAGACGCCAGGCAAATGATCTTTGCGACAAGCGCAAAACACAGATCTTTTAGAAATCTCTTTCTTTTGAATCGATTTCTAAAATCTCTTTCTATTGGACGGGTTTTTCCCTGGTATCATTGCCGAATACTCGGGTTTTTCCCGTGTATCCGTTCTGAACAGTCGGGTTTTTCCCGTGTATGCTTCATCCCGCTAATTTCGATAGTCGGGTTTTTCCCGTATGTTCAAAAGTACTGTTTCGTTACTTTACCCAATGATAGATCGTCGCCCTGCTCACTACGAATCGCACATGCAACAATCCTAAGAACAGCCAGAGGAAAATATTAGGTTATCCCTATCAAAACCATACATTATTAACGTCAAAACCTATCTTAAATGACAGGTAAAGAATCGGAGTAGATGTAAGCCAAAGTAGATTGTTCACTTTCATTGTAAGAATGCCCCACTTAGCTAAACCGTTGTGTAGCGTGGGATACGCCGCTGTTTGTCATGAAAAACCACTTTGCACCCGTGCCGGATTCGTTGAACGAGTTTCTCATTTTATTGTTATAAAGTAACAATTCGCTTTTTTTCCATGCTGAAACCCGTCATTTGGTTAGCATTCTAATCGTTTCTTAATGCAATCAATTCAGATGAGAATCATTATCATCTATCGTGCAATTTCGCCCCGCTTCGATACACTTTAGTAAAGTGTATTTTGTAACTATTTGATTTTATTCAATCAGTACACTTTTCCATCACTTCGCCGTGCAAACAGGGGTAACTCCCCGTCATCGAAAATAAATTTCTTGACATAACCACCGTTTCATGAATCATTTATGAAATTACATTTATTGTTATTTTTCAATCAGTTACAGATATTCGGTGCTGACGGACAGCAGAATTGGGGCGGCCTTGATCACGCCGTTAAGCAACTCAAGCAACCGCGCATACCTTTTGATCATTTCGTGCTCTTCATAAACAAACGTATCGTGCAACATCTTGAAAATGATCAATTTATGATCAATGATGTTTTCAACGAAACGAACATGAGGAGGGTAAAGATGAAAGGCATTAGCCAGGCGCTAAAGAGTGCAGATGAAGTTAAGGCAGTGGCGGCAGAGCTACAGCGCAACACCACCACCAACCTGTTTTATTGCTTGTGGGTGTTTATGTATGAATCGGGCTTGCGTATCTCTGACGTCCTCAAACTTAAGTTTGAAGATGTAGAGGGGCAATCTCACCTCAAGGTGAAGCAGGAGAAAACGGGAAACGTAGTAAGGCCAAAGGTGACAGCCGCGATGCTGTCTGTGGTGGCGCAACGCAAGGCAGAGCAAGCGAAGATGCCTGTAGCTACAGATTACATTTTCAGTGCAGCCACATTACGTAGCAGAGGCAACGCCGTAACTCGTAACACGGTATTCACTGAATTTGGGAAGATGGGACGTAGAGCAGGATTCTCTAACGTGGGCTGCCATACACCACGTAAAAGCCGTGGCCGAATTTTATTCGAAAATGGGGTGGCTATAGAGACAATCGCCCATTTCCTGGGTCAGACAGATCCGCGCTCAACCATGTATTACATCGGGTATGGTCAGGATGTGCAGGACGATTTAACAGAGGAGTTTTCGTTAGAATGGTGATCAACATGGAACGCTTACTTGTGCTCTCACTGCTGACGCTGGCACTATTGCCAGCCCTGGCAACTGCTGGACAAATTACGATGACCAATCCACAGGAGGAACAGACAGAGAACGGAAAAACGCTATGCCCGTATGCAAAGACATTCAACACTGAGGATTCAGAAGAGTGAAAAAGGAAGAAGAGCCGATCACCAGCTTTCTATGGTGTGGGGCTACGGTGTGCGTTTATACGCAGGTAGTGAAGTTTGCAGGGACGACGATACAGCGTCACCTGTTACCAACCAATCTTAGAAAAGCTGTAAATGAAGAAGTGGCGAAGGCTGGCAACTTGCCGGAAGACAGCCCCCGCCGTATTCAACAATCCCAACGGAGAGTCAGAGATGCCGAATCAGCACATTATGGCGTTAGCGCTCGCGCTGTGCAACGTAAGCAACGGTAAAACCGTCCGAATTCCTGCCATGACAGGAAGCCAGCTTCATTTGCTTATGATGTGGCTACGGGCTTTACAGGAATGATACGAGGGGGCTGATGCCCCCTTTGTATTTATGGTATTAGGTGCGTTCGTTGCGTAAGGGCTTAAAGATTAGAAGTATCGCTTGCCACCCTACTGTTTGGAATGTAACGAACAACTGTTTGGGCCATGATCCCAGAAATGACCATCTTACTTAACTCAACCGTAGTGTCAGGAAGTTTCCAGGTTGCTTTATCTGAATCTGAAAACTCAGGTTTCCCATACTTCTGAGTTAACAATTGACTCAATGTGCCAAATTGACTCGCAGCGATACCTTCATTTTTTTTCTCATTACTGGCTACATTCGTTTGTACAAGACGATCTGCGCTATTAAAAAGGAATGTGACAGTATAAAGACCGCTACCGATCGATACATTATCAATCCGCACTTTCCCAAAATTATCCTTATACTTCTCTGGTGAGATCAAATGTGCGCCATTGCCCTGAGCCGCAACAACTTCTGACGGATTCATGTCCCATTTAGTATTTCCATAACCAATACCCTTAGCGAATGAGAGCAGAGGTAAAGTTAGAATCACGAAAGCCATTAGTAATTTTTTCATTCCATCCCCACGAATTGAGTTTATTAATTGTGAACCAGTTTACAATTATCCCATTGCTCAGTGCTTCTTGCGATGCGGTCACTAATTGCAAAGTTCATCAGCGACGAATCATAGGCATACACTTTGCTTTTATCATCTGCCATCATCAACTTACCGTTAGTTTTCAGCTTTGGTGAGAGCAGGTATGTACCGTTTAAACGGTTAGCTTTGAAGCTATCGACATACAACGTTACCTCTGCACTACCCAGCACACGTAAAGCACCTATTCTACCATTCTGTACTGCTGCAATAGCGTACTGACAGAGATAGGTTTTCGCAGTTGAAGCTGTGTTTTTTCCCTCAACCTTCGCTGATGGGGAATGTGAAGAGGAGTAAGGGGTTGAACTATGAAAAGAAGATGATGGGTAAGAGTAAGAATAATTTTTATACGCAGAAGAGGTGCTTGATCCAATCCTGCACGTTTTTCCAACCGCAATGCACGAATTACCGCATGGTATACCTTTCTTGCAGTTCTTCGCGTATGTAGAGAACGACAACCCAGCTAATAGAAATGTACCAATGGTTATCTTAACCAACGAAGACCAGCCCATAAACCACCCTTCTTTTAAGATTTTCCCTACATAGTACCATACTTAAATTAAGGGAATAGCAGCCAATAAGCCCGTTGGTGGTAAGACAACGCGCGGAGCCGTTAGGCGACAACATCAGGGTATGTCAGACAGTGAAGTTTATCAGGATGACCATGTACCCGAAGGAGCGAGGCCGAACCGCTGGCAGAGCCTGCATTTCGTGTGCAGGTACGAACACCACCATAAACCTGTTTATTCCCTGCAACGTCATCTCGACGTGTGGCATGTGGGAGCATCGGCAAAAAATGCGCTTCACTGTAAGGTTATGAGAAGTGCGATCCGTCGCTGCCTGGTGTAGGCTTTGCGTTCATTGTTGGACTATCGCGGTAAGAACTTGAAACCACCGCCGACGATTAGCTACACTCTCATTTCACCGAGTAACCATTCGTGACAAGTCTCAAAGTAGTGAACTATGGTAGAACGCCTAAGCATGTTAGTAAGCACTACTGCGTAACATGCTGAAAGAACCGGAGTTTTTCGAACGGTTCCACCTGGGGAGATTCTGGAGCGGGCGAAGGGAATCGAACCCTCGTATAGAGCTTGGGAAGCTCTCGTTCTACCATTGAACTACGCCCGCTTTGAGGTGCGTAAGGCATTATAGACCTTACGCCTCTTCATACAAGCCTTTACCCCACTAAGTGGCGATTAAATAATCACTTAGCACTTCGGCTTACTGCCCTGCGCGGGAAGATAACGCTGCGGATCGATGGCCGTGGCCTTATAGCGGATCTGGAAGTGCAGCTTCACCGTATCCGTCCCGGTACTGCCCATGGTCGCAATCTTCTGCCCCGCCTTCACGTTCTGACCGTTATTGACCAGCATCGTGTCGTTATGCGCATACGCCGTAATGTAGTCCTCACCATGCTTAATCATGATCAGGTTACCGTATCCACGAAGCTGGTTACCGACATAGACCACCTTCCCGGCCCCTGAAGCGTAAACCGGCGTGCCGCGTGCGGCAGCGATATCAATACCTTTATTGCCACCTTCCGAGAGCGAGTACGGCGCAACCACTTTTCCGCTTGCAGGCCAGATCCAGCAGCGCTGACCGACCGGCGGCCAGGATGATTTAGGCACCTGATAGGATGGCGTGACTTTGGCTGTTTTACGCGTTGAGGACTTTTTCCCTGAGGAGGAACCGCCGTTAACCTTGAGCTTCTGCCCTACCTCAATAGTATACGGTGGAGAGATATTATTCAGGCGCGCCAGCTCCTTCACGCTGGTTCCCGTGGCGCGTGAGATGCGGTAGAGCGTGTCCCCGCGCTTAACGGTATAGACTGCACCGGAATAACTGCCCATATCCGAAGATTTACTCCCCGAGCATCCTGTGACAAGTAGCGTCAGCGTCAGGCAGAAAACGGCAATGATCGGGTTTCTCGTCAGGCTTCCTGCAAACAAAACAGCTCCTCGGTCAGCGTGAATGGCGCACTATGATAGCAGCCCAAACTGATGCGGGTCATGCCCTTTTCCGCTCTGTGGGCCAAACCGTTCGCATAAGAATGCAGTATAATAATTCCGCTGATGGTGCTGAACCATTAAGCATTTTGGCACTGGAGCATCAATGAGTATTCAAGAACACGTTATTTTGGTAAATGACCAGGGAAAGGTGATTGGCACTCAGGAGAAGTACGCCGCGCACACGTCACACACCCCGCTACACCTGGCCTTCTCTTCATGGCTGTTTAACGCTAACGGAGAATGTCTGATCACCCGTCGCGCCTTAAGTAAAAAAGCCTGGCCCGGCGTATGGACCAACTCTGTTTGCGGTCATCCACAGGCCGACGAAGCGACAGAGCAGGCGATTATCCGCCGCTGCCGCTTTGAAGTCGGCGCCGAAATCACAGACATCACCCCCATTACCCCGGAGTTCCGCTACCGTGAAGCCGACCCGTCAGGGATCGTTGAAAACGAAATCTGCCCGGTCTATGCCGCCCGCGTCACGAATACCCTCGCAATCAATGACGAAGAAGTGATGGAGTATCAGTGGGTCGAGCTGGACGCGCTATTCCGCGCGCTGGACGCCACACCGTGGGCATTTAGCCCGTGGATGGTGCAGGAAGCGAACACCGCGCGTGAAAAACTCAGCGCCTTCGCGGCGCAATAAAAAAGCCCCGGCGATAAACGCACGGGGCTTTTTTTACGTCTTAACGGCTTATTTCACCGGACGCATCGCCGGGAACAGGATCACGTCGCGGATGGTGTGGCTGTTGGTGAACAGCATCACCATACGGTCGATACCAATACCCAGGCCAGCCGTCGGCGGCAGGCCGTGCTCCAGCGCGGTCACGTAGTCTTCGTCGAAGAACATCGCTTCGTCGTCGCCTGCCGCTTTCGCGTTAACCTGGTCCTGGAAGCGCTGCGCCTGATCTTCTGCATCGTTCAGCTCGCTAAAGCCGTTACCGATTTCGCGGCCCCCGATGAAGAATTCGAAGCGGTCAGTGATTTCCGGGTTCTCGTCATTACGACGCGCCAGGGGAGACACCTCCGCCGGGTATTCGGTGATGAAGGTCGGCTGAATCAGGTGCGCTTCGGCCACTTCTTCGAAGATCTCGGTCACAATACGACCCAGGCCCCAGCTCTTCTCAACCTTGATACCGATGCTTTCAGCGATCGCTTTCGCAGAGTCAAAGTTATCCAGATCCGCCATGTTGGTTTCCGGACGGTATTTCTTGATCGCTTCGCGCATGGTCAGTTTTTCGAACGGCTTGCCGAAGTCGAACACCTCTTCACCGTAAGGCACCTGGGTGGTGCCCAGAATGTCCTGCGCCAGGGTGCGGAACAGGGATTCGGTCAGCTCGATCAGATCTTTGTAATCCGCATACGCCATATAGAGTTCCATCATGGTGAACTCTGGGTTATGACGTACGGAGATACCTTCGTTACGGAAGTTACGGTTGATCTCAAACACGCGATCGAAACCGCCAACCACCAGACGCTTAAGGTACAGTTCCGGCGCGATACGCAGGTACATGTCCAGGTCCAGGGCGTTGTGATGGGTGATGAACGGACGGGCAGAGGCACCGCCTGGGATCACCTGCATCATCGGGGTTTCTACTTCCATAAAGTCGCGGTTAACCATGAACTGGCGAATACCGGCCATGATCTGAGAGCGAATTTTGAAGGTCTTACGGGATTCATCGTTAGAGATGAGATCCAGGTAACGCTGACGATAGCGCGCTTCCTGATCCTGCAAACCGTGGAACTTGTCCGGCAGCGGGCGCAGGGCTTTGGTCAGCAGACGCAGTTCGGTGCAGTGGATAGACAGTTCACCGGTCTTGGTTTTGAACAGTTTACCTTTCGCGCCCAGGATATCGCCCAGGTCCCACTTTTTGAACTGCTCGTTGTAGATGCCTTCCGGCAGGTCGTCACGGGAGACGTACAGCTGAATGCGGCCGCCAACGTCCTGTAAGGTCACGAAGGACGCTTTACCCATGATACGACGGGTCATCATGCGGCCCGCCACGGACACTTCAACGTTCAGCGCTTCCAGCTCTTCGTTCTCTTTACCGTCGAAGTCAGCGTGCAGTTGGTCTGAGGTATGGTCACGACGAAAATCGTTCGGGAACGGCACGCCCTGCTCGCGCAGCGCTGCCAGCTTCTCGCGGCGGGTTTTCAGTTCGTTGTTAAGATCGACTACCGCGTCAGCGCCCTGTGCTTGTTGTTCAGACATGTTGGTTCCTCATAACCCTGCTTTCAAACTTGCTTCGATAAATTGGTCCAGGCTGCCGTCCAGCACCGCCTGCGTGTTGCGGGTTTCAACCCCGGTACGCAGGTCTTTGATGCGGGAGTCATCAAGGACGTAAGAACGGATCTGGCTGCCCCAGCCGATATCGGACTTGTTGTCTTCCATCGCCTGCTTCTCAGCATTTTTCTTCTGCATCTCCAGCTCATAAAGCTTCGCTTTCATCTGCTTCATGGCCTGGTCTTTGTTCTTATGCTGGGAACGGTCGTTCTGGCACTGTGTTACCAGCCCGGTTGGAATGTGGGTAATACGCACCGCAGATTCCGTACGGTTAACGTGCTGACCACCCGCGCCGGATGCGCGGTAAACGTCGATACGCAGGTCCGCCGGGTTGATGTCGATATCAATATCTTCATCCACTTCCGGGTAGACAAACGCGGAGCTGAAGGAGGTGTGACGGCGGCCGCCGGAATCGAACGGGCTCTTACGCACCAGGCGGTGAACGCCGGTCTCGGTACGCAGCCAGCCGTAGGCGTAATCGCCAATAATCTTGATGGTGACGGATTTGATACCCGCCACTTCACCTTCGGACTCTTCGATAATCTCGGTTTTGAAACCGCGCGCTTCCGCCCAGCGCAGGTACATGCGCATCAGCATGCTCGCCCAGTCCTGCGCTTCGGTACCGCCAGAACCTGCCTGAATATCGAGATAGCAGTCAGCGCTATCGTATTCGCCGGAGAACATGCGACGGAATTCCAGCTGCGCCAGCTTCTCTTCCAGCACGTCGAGCTCTGCCACGGCTTCGTTAAAGGTTTCTTCGTCGTCGGCTTCGACAGCCAGCTCCAGCAGCCCAGAAACATCTTCCAGACCCTGCGCCATTTGATCCAGCGTATCTACGATGGCTTCGAGGGAGGAACGCTCTTTACCCAGCGCCTGAGCGCGCTCAGGTTCGTTCCAGACGTCCGGCTGTTCCAGCTCGGCGTTTACTTCTTCGAGACGCTCTTTCTTGGCATCGTAGTCAAAGATACCCCCTAAGAACGTCAGAGCGCTCCGTGAGGTCCTGAATGCGGTTTTTTACCGGATTAATTTCAAACATGGTCTGTTTTCTTTTATGAGCTTGTCAAAATGCGGTGATAAGAGCGGGATTGTACCGAATCCACGCCCTTTTTTATAGAGATTACTGACGCTAAATTGGCCAGATATTGTCGATGATGATCTGAAGGGAGCGGTTACCGCGGAACTCGTTAATATCCAGCTTATAGGCCAGTTCAACCTCGCGCACGCCGTTGTCCGGCCAGATGGAGGTGTCAACGTTAAAGGCGATGCCGTCGAGCAGCGGTCCGCCGCCGACCGGTTCCACCATCACTTTGAGATGGCGTTCGCCCACGATGCGCTGTTGTAGCAAACGAAAACGTCCGTCGAAAAGCGGCTCCGGGAACATCTGCCCCCATGGGCCGGCATCGCGCAGCATCTGCGCCACCTCCATGGTCATTTCAGCCGGAGAAAGCTCACCGTCAGAAACCACTTCACCCTGCAACAGAGCCGGATCGATCCACTCGGTGACCAGTTCGCCAAACAGACGCTGAAACTCGTCGAACTTCGCCTCTTCCAGCGACAGGCCTGCCGCCATCGCATGACCGCCGAACTTTATCATCAACCCCGGATGCAGCGTATCCAGGCGCTCCAGCGCGTCGCGCATATGCAGTCCCTGAATGGAACGACCGGAGCCTTTCAGCGTGCCGTCCCCGGCGGGGGCGAACGCGATCACCGGGCGGTGGAAACGCTCTTTAATGCGCGACGCCAGAATGCCCACCACGCCCTGGTGCCATTCAGGGTGATACATCGCCAGCCCGCCCGGCAGGGTATCGCCGCTGCGCTCCAGCTTTTCACACAGGGTCAGCGCTTCGGCCTGCATGCCCTGCTCAATCTCTTTACGGGTCTGGTTGAGTGCGTCCAGCTCACTGGCCAGCACGCGCGCTTCGCCGATGTTGTCGCACAGCAGCAGCGCGACGCCAACCGACATATCATCCAGCCGCCCCGCCGCGTTCAGGCGCGGGCCGAGGGCAAAGCCTAAATCGCTTGCCGCAAGCTTCAGCGGATCGCGGTTGGCAATTTCCAGCAGCGCCTTAATCCCCGGACGGCATTTACCTGCCCGAATGCGGCTTAAGCCCTGCCAGGTGAGAATACGGTTATTGGTATCGAGCGGCACCACGTCCGCCACGGTTCCCAGCGCCACCAGATCGAGATACTCCGCGAGGTTCGGCACGGCAATCCCGCGCGATTCGAACCAGCCCTTATCTCGCAGCAACGTGCGTAACGCCAGCATCAGATAAAACGCTACCCCTACTCCGGCCAGCGATTTCGACGGGAAATCGCAGTCGCGCAGGTTCGGGTTAATGATGGCTTCGGCGGCAGGCAGGGTTTCGCCTGGCAGGTGGTGATCGGTGACCAGTACCGGGATCCCCAGCGCATGGGCATGATCGACCCCCGCATGAGAGGAGATCCCGTTATCCACGGTCATGATCATCTGTGCGCCACGGGCATGGGCCTGATCGACCACTTCCGGGCTGAGGCCGTAGCCGTCTTCAAACCGGTTCGGCACCAGATAAGTCACGTTATCGCAGCCCAGCGCACGCAGGCTGAGCACGCTCAGCGCGGTACTGGTTGCGCCGTCGGCATCGAAATCGCCCACCACGACAATCCGCGTGCCTTCCCGGAACGCGTCGAAGAGCATTTCAGTCGCTTTTTCGATGCCACTCAGCGCTTGCCAGGGCAGCATGCCTTTGACGCTGCGCTCAAGATCGCTTGCCGTACGCACACCACGGCTGGCGTACAGCCGCTTTAGCAGCAGCGGAAGCGTGTCTGGTAAATCCGCGGTTTCACCCGCATCGCGGCGGCGCAGTTTTATCGGGGCTTTCACGCGAATTATTTACCACCCATCTGTTTCTGGTGCTCGTCGAGGAACGCTTTCATCTCTTTTGGACCCTGGTAGCCCGGTACCACGTAGCCGTTACTCAGCACAATGGCTGGCGTACCGCTCACGCCAAACTGTACGCCCAGCGCGTAGTGGTTAGCGATGTCGATATCGCAGGACGCGGGCTTCACGCCTTTGCCGTTCATCGCGTCATCAAAGGCCTTGTTGCGGTCTTTCGCACACCAGATCGCTTTCATATCCTGCTCAGGCTGGCTCTGCACGCCGGCGCGTGGGAAAGCCAGGTAACGCACGGTAATGCCCAGTGCGTTGTAGTCTTTCATCTCTTCATGCAGCTTGTGGCAATAGCCGCAGGTGATGTCGGTGAAGACGGTAATAACGTGCTTTTCCTGCGCCGCCTTGTAGACAATCATCTCTTTTTCGAGCGCGTTCAGGTTTTTCATCAGCAGCTGGTTGGTGACGTTCACCGGCTGCGCACCGCTCACGTCGTACATAGGCCCCTGAATGATGTGCTTGCCGTCTTCGGTCACGTACAGCACGCCGCTGTTGGTCAACACCGTTTTCATGCCAGCCACCGGCGCTGGCTGGATCTCGCTGCTGGCGACGCCGAGTTTCGTCAGAGACTGTTTAATGGCGGCATCATCCGCATGGGCAAAACCGGAAACCGAAGCTGCCAGCAGGGTGAACAGCGCTAAAGACTTTTTCATATTTGTTCCTGTAACAATTCGTCGGCACTCACGCGCGAGGGTGGTGCTGTTGGTGTAGCTGCCGCAGGCGTTCCGTCGCGACA
Source organism: Enterobacter cloacae complex sp. 6730903 (assembly GCF_048283985.1). Classification (NCBI taxonomy): domain Bacteria; kingdom Pseudomonadati; phylum Pseudomonadota; class Gammaproteobacteria; order Enterobacterales; family Enterobacteriaceae; genus Enterobacter; species Enterobacter cloacae complex sp. 6730903. Next base: position 14,541 of record NZ_JBLVXX010000028.1, read on the forward strand.
TGGGTGTATATTTGCGTCGTTGAAAGATCGCTGTGTCCAAGCAACATCTGCACCACGCGTAAATCAGCGCCGTGGTTTAACAGATGCGTCGCGAAGGCGTGACGCAAAACGTGCGGCGACAGCTTCTCACTGTCAATACCCGCCAGTGTGGCGTAATGTTTAATGCGATGCCAGAACGTTTGTCGCGTCATCTGCTGCGCGCGCTGGCTCGGGAACAATACATCTATGGAGACGCCATTCAGCAGCCACGGACGCCCGTGTTCCAGATACGTCTCCAGCCAGTAGACCGCCTCTTCACCCAGCGGCACCAGCCGTTCTTTGTTCCCTTTACCGATAACGCGCACCACGCCCTGACGCAGGCTGATATCGCTCATCGTCAGGCCCACCAGCTCGGAAACGCGCAAGCCCGTGGCATACAATAGTTCAAGCATGGCTTTATCGCGTAACTCCAGCGGAAGGTCAACTGCGGGCGACTGTAATAATCTCTCAACTTGTGCTTCGCTGAGATCTTTTGGCAGCCGCTGAGGCAGTTTAGGCGATGCCAGCAGTGCGCTGGGGTCATCCGCGCGGATCTTCTCGCGGTACAGGTGCTGGAACAGGCGGCGCATGGCGCTCAGCAGACGTGCGGAGCTGGTGGCTTTGTACCCCCCTTCCATCCGCTCAGCCAGTAACCCTTGCAGGTCATCGCTTTGCGCGCTTTCAAGCGTCAGCCCCCGATGCGCCAGCCACTCGACCAGCAGCGTGAGATCCCGACGATAGGCGCTGAGCGTATTTTCAGCGAGGTTTTTCTCCAGCCACAGCGCGTCGAGAAACTGTTCGATGAGTGCGAGATCCTTTTCCACATCAGCCCCTTTGGTTCTGCAATCTGGCCATTATGCCTGAATGCCATCGGTTTCTGGTACACTACGCGCAAAGTCATAGCAAGAATTGAGATAGTTACGCGATGAATATTGGTCTGTTCTATGGTTCCAGCACCTGCTACACCGAAATGGCGGCGGAGAAAATTCGTGACATCATTGGCCCGGAACTGGTGACGTTGCATAACCTGAAAGATGACGCGGTTGCCTTGATGGAGCAGTACGATGTGCTGATTCTGGGTATCCCTACCTGGGACTTTGGTGAGATTCAGGAAGACTGGGAAGCCATCTGGGATCAGCTCGATTCAGTCAATTTTGAAGGCAAAATCATTGCGATGTACGGCATGGGCGACCAGTTGGGCTACGGGGAGTGGTTCCTTGACGCACTCGGCATGCTGCACGACAAACTGGCGCCAAAGGGCGCGACCTTTATCGGCTACTGGCCTACGGAAGGCTATGAGTTCACCAGTCAAAAACCGATTATTGCCGACGGCCAGCTGTTTGTCGGGCTCGCGCTGGATGAAACCAACCAGTACGATCTTAGCGACGAGCGCCTCCAGAGCTGGTGCGAGCAGATTCTGGGTGAGATGGCCGAGCAGTTCAGCTGATTTACTCCTGCGTCGGCTGTTGCACGATCAACCGGCGCAGATCTCGCCACTCCGCGGGATCCATACTGTCTGCGGCCAGCCACAGGTGCTGGCGACGGTTATCCTCGACCCGACGCAGCCGTAGCATCATCCCGGTGTTAAGCATCCACGGCGCGCCCATCATCTCCCACTCTTTTCCCTGCCAGCGCAGGCGAGAATCCATCAGCAGCTTAATTTCACCCTGACGGGCGTTGATTCGACGCTGGCTGCGCACGCTGTCAAACACCACAAACGACAGCAATAGCAACCACAGAGGGGTATAGCTAAGCGGCCACGGCACCAATAACACCAGTGCCGCCACCAGACCGTGGAGCAGTAAGGACATCCACTGTGAGCGCCAGGAGACGCGAAGATCAGATTGCCACAGGACCACGTTCCTGATTCCGTGTTTGAATTAATTGCACCATCCGTTGCAACTCGGTGTCGGCGGGCTTGCCGTGATTCATCAGCCAGTTGAATAAATCCGGATCGTCAGACTCAAGCAGACGGACAAACAGGCGCTTATCGTCATCGCTTAAGCTGTCGTACTCATACTCGAAGAAAGGCATGATGGAGATATCAAGTTCACGCATGCCGCGACGGCACGCCCAGTGAATACGGGCCTTGTTGTTAATATCCATGTTCTGTTTCCTGCATTACGTTTGGCACAGTCGGTATCCCGTTCGGTATTCATTATTGCTCTCCGGGAACACCTGCTAGTGTAACGTGTTTTTGACCGTTTCTTTACTGGAATATTGCGAACCTCGAGCAGGCTCCCTGAATAATCCTTATAAAGACAGCGGATTACACTATTTTGCGTAGCGCCACGCATAACCGCGTAATGGCACGAATGGCCTGCTGAAAGCGCTTGCATTGAATACAGTCTCTTTTACCATTAGGTATTGTCAAAGCGTTAAGCAATTCAGGACATCACTATGGCATTTACACCATTTTCTCCTCGCCAGCCCGCCGCCTCTGGGCGTCTGCCGCTGACGCTGATTACTCTTGATGACTGGGCACTGGCGACACTGACCGGTGCGGACAGTGAAAAATACCTGCAAGGCCAGGTCACGGCGGACGTGGCGCAGTTGACTGAGCACCAGCATCTGCTGGCCGCGCATTGCGATCCAAAAGGCAAAATGTGGAGCAACCTGCGTCTGTTCCGCCGTCAGGACGGATTCGCCTTTATTGAGCGCCGCAGCCTGCGTGACGCCCAGCTTAAAGAGCTGAAAAAATACGCGGTCTTTTCTAAAGTCACCATCGCCCCGGACGATGAACACGTTCTGCTGGGGGTCGCGGGTTTCCAGGCGCGCGCAGCGCTGAAAAACCTGTTTGCCGAGCTGCCGGATGCGGAAAAACAGCTGGTCAGCGAGGGAGCGACCTCCATTCTGTGGTTCGAACACCCGGCGGAGCGCTTCCTGCTGGTAACCGACGAAGCCACGGCGGAACGCGTCACTGACGCCCTGCGCGGTGAAGCACAGCTCAACAACAGCCAGCAGTGGCTGGCGCTGAACATCGAAGCGGGCCTGCCGGTGATTGACGCGGCAAACAGCGCGCAGTTTATCCCGCAGGCGACAAACATCCAGGCGCTGGGCGGTATCAGCTTTAAGAAGGGCTGCTACACCGGTCAGGAAATGGTGGCGCGTGCGAAATTCCGCGGCGCGAACAAACGCTCCCTGTGGACGCTGGCTGGTCACGCCAGCCGTGTGCCGGAAGCGGGTGAAGATCTTGAGATGAAGATGGGTGAAAACTGGCGCCGTACCGGCACCGTGTTAGCCGCCGTCCAGCTCGATGATGGCCGCCTGCTGGTGCAGGTTGTCATGAATAATGATATGGAGCCCGACAGCGTGTTCCGCGTGCGGGATGATGCAAACACGCTCAGCATTGAGCCGCTGCCGTATTCACTGGAAGATTGATGCTGTATCGCCCGGTGGCGCTGCGCTTACCGGGCCTACGGTGTTGATATTCTCCCTCTCCCTGTGGGAGAGGGTCGGGGTGAGGGCATCAGACCGCACCTTACAAAAAAACTACACCTGCCCAACATACAGATAAATTGCCAGGAAGTGGCACACGCTGCCGCCCAGCACAAAGCCGTGCCAGATGGCATGGTTATAAGGGATACGCTTGCAGACGTAGAAAATCACGCCCAGCGAGTAGACCACCCCGCCCACCGCCAGAAGCGTCACGCCCCCCACCGCCAGCTTAATGGCTAACTGATACACCACAATCAGCGACAGCCAGCCCATTGTCAGATAGGTAACCAGCGACAACACTTTAAACCGGTGCGCAATGGTCAGCTTAAACAGGATCCCCAGCAGCGCCAGGCTCCAGATCACAATCATCAGGCCACGCGACAGCGGTGAGTTGAGCCCCACCAGCAAAAACGGCGTGTAGGTACCTGCAATAAGAAGATAGATAGCGCAGTGGTCAAATTTCTTAAGCCATATCTTCGCCCGTTGATGCGGAATCGCGTGATACAGCGTTGAGGCAAGGAAAAGCAGGATCATGCTCCCGCCATACAGGCTGTAGCTGGTAATGGCCATCGCGCTGGCGTTGGTATCCACTGCCTGTACCAGCAATAACACTAAGCCGACAATCCCAAAAACCAGGCCAATGCCGTGGCTTATACTATTGGCTACTTCCTCAGCCAGCGAATATCCCTGTGCGATTAATGGTCTGCTCACCATACTTAACTCCGGGAAAACAAAAGATGATTATTCATCGCCAGTCTATGCTAACTGAGAATGATTCCAGTGAACACCTGTTAGCTAAAATAAATCCACATTCAAGATTTATCCTTATAAATCAGCATAATGTAAAAACGATCCACCGCACAGGTGTAACTGATTTCATTAACACCTGAGTAATCAAGGAGATAAATCCGTCTCCCGCCCTTCGTCATCATGGTATGCTTCAGGAATAGTGTCCGACAGCGAGTTTAGCCATTGTGAGTATGTTCAGCCATTCCGCCATTGCCAGCCTCAACAATCTGGAAATGATGGTCTACAACTATGTCATTAAGAACCGCGATAAAGTGATGTACATGACCATCCGCGAGCTGGCGGATGCGGCTGGGGTCTCCACTACCACTATCCTGCGCTTCTGCCGCAAGCTCAACTGCGAAGGCTACTCGGAATTTCGGGTGCGCTTCAAACTCTATCTGGAGCAGAACGAGCCGCAGCAGGCGAATTTTGGTGCCAGTGAAATTATCAGCTTCTTTAAAAGCGTAAATAACGAAGAGTTTGATGCGCTATTAGATAACGCGGTCGATATTATTTTATCATCTGAACGAATTATTTTTGTCGGTGCGGGCACCTCCGGATCGCTGGCAAAATATGGCGCACGTTTCTTTTCAAATATCGGGAAATTCAGCAACCATATCGACGATCCTTATTTTCCGGTCACTAACGACATGGCTAAAAATGCGCTGGCTATTGTACTCTCCGTCTCCGGCGAAACCGAGGAGATCCTGCGCTTCGCCAGCCAGTTCAGCCTGCACCACTGCAAGGTGCTCTCAGTCACCAGCCACGAACATTCACGTCTCGCAAAGCTGGCGGACTTTAACCTCTCCTGGCACGTACCGCAAACGCGCATTGGCGGCGTTTACGATATCACCACGCAAATTCCCGTCATCTATATTCTGGAATCATTAGGCCGGAAACTGGCGAAGAAATTAACAGAATAAAACATCCTGTTTTTTTGATGTGACAAATTACAATTTCCGCAAAATGTTATATCGTGACATTTAATTCCGCTTTGCTAGACTCGAAATCAATAAGTCCTGAATTGAGAATAGCAAAGATGAAAAAACTCACCTTACCGAAAGATTTTTTATGGGGCGGCGCGGTAGCGGCGCACCAGGTTGAAGGCGGCTGGAACAAAGGCGGCAAAGGGCCAAGCATCTGCGACGTGCTCACCGGCGGCGCACACGGCGTTCCGCGAGAAATCACGCAGGAAGTGATTGAAGGCAAATATTACCCCAACCACGAAGCCGTCGACTTCTACGGCCATTACAAAGAAGACATTAAGCTGTTTGCCGAGATGGGCTTCAAATGTTTCCGTACCTCCATCGCCTGGACGCGCATCTTCCCGAAAGGCGACGAAACTCAGCCAAACGAAGAGGGGCTGAAGTTTTACGACGACATGTTCGATGAACTGCTGAAGTACAACATCGAGCCGGTGATCACCCTCTCCCACTTTGAAATGCCGCTGCACCTCGTTCAGGAATATGGCGGATGGACCAACCGTAAAGTGGTCGATTTCTTTGTGCGCTTCTCGGAAGTGGTATTTGAGCGCTACAAAAATAAGGTCAAATACTGGATGACCTTCAACGAAATCAACAACCAGCGCAACTGGCGTGCGCCGCTGTTCGGCTACTGCTGCTCTGGCGTGGTCTATACCGAGCACGACAACCCGGAAGAGACCATGTACCAGGTGCTGCACCACCAGTTCGTGGCCAGCGCGCTGGCGGTGAAAGCCGCACGCCGCATTAACCCGGAAATGAAAGTCGGCTGCATGCTGGCGATGGTGGCGCTCTATCCGTACTCCTGCAAGCCAGAAGATGTCATGTTCGCTCAGGAATCCATGCGCGAGCGCTACGTCTTTACCGACGTACAGCTGCGCGGCTACTACCCGTCTTACGTGCTGAACGAGTGGGAGCGCCGTGGCTTCTCCATCAAAATGGAAGCGGGCGACGAGCAGATCCTGCGTGAAGGCACCTGCGATTACTTAGGTTTCAGCTACTACATGACCAACGCGGTCAAAGCGGAAGGCGGTACCGGTGACGCCATTTCCGGCTTCGAGGGCAGCGTGCCGAACCCACACGTCAAGGCGTCCGACTGGGGCTGGCAGATTGATCCGGTAGGCCTGCGCTATTCGCTGTGTGAACTGTACGAACGTTATCAGAAGCCGCTGTTTATCGTGGAAAATGGTTTCGGCGCCTACGACACCGTGGAAGAGGACGGCAGCATCAACGATGACTATCGCATCGACTACCTGCGCGCCCACGTGGAAGAGATGATGAAGGCGGTGACCTGGGATGGCGTGGATCTGATGGGCTACACGCCGTGGGGCTGCATCGACTGCGTCTCCTTCACCACCGGCCAGTACAGTAAGCGCTACGGCTTTATCTACGTCAACAAGCACGACGACGGTACCGGTGACATGTCCCGCTCCCGTAAGAAGAGCTTTGAGTGGTATAAAACCGTCATTGCCAGCAACGGCGAAACGCTGTAATGGCTCGCCCTCTCTGCAAGCGGAGAGGGCAAACCGCTTATCTTCCAGACACTTCTTTACAGCTTTTGCGTTGCCAAAATATGTTCGCCCGATAATATAGGCGTCCTGAATATTTGAGGCGAACATGATCAAGCGACAACGCAACGCTATCCTGCTTGTAGCCCTGGCCTGCCTGGTGGTGCTGATATGCACCGCCCAGCGGATGGCCGGGATGCACGCGCTTGTCATGAACGTCACCGCCACGAGCCAGTCTGTCCAGCAGGGGCAGGAGAGTGCCGACGCACCGGTAACCCCGTGTGAGCTTAGCGCCAAGTCGCTGATGTCGGTCCCGCCTGTTTTGTTTGAAGGCGCCCTGATTGCCGTCACCCTGCTGCTGGCGTTGCTGGCAGCCAGCCCGCCGCGCCGCGAACGGCAGTGGCCTCCCCGCGTTATCTCCCCGCCCCGGTTAAGGGTGCATCTGCGATTATGCGTCTTCCGTGAATGAGTCTTCGCCTGTTACTTCAGGTTAATTCATCATTTACGGAGAAAATTTATGTTTACTGTATTCAGGCGACTGCTGGTCTGCCTGCTTTGGCTATGGCTGCCCCTCAGCCAGGCTGCCGACAGCGGCTGGCTGCGCGCCGCCGATAATCAGCACGCCAGCGTCAGGCTGCGTGCCCAACCCGAAAGCACTGGCGAAACCCGCCTGCTGCTGGACGTCGCCCTGCAAAAAGGCTGGAAAACCTACTGGCGCTCGCCGGGCGAAGGCGGCGTCGCACCCACGATTAAATGGCATCAGCCCGTCGAGGTGAACTGGCGCTGGCCTGTGCCGCAGCGTTTCGACGTCGCGGGCATCACCACGCAGGGCTATCACGGCGATGTCAGCTTTCCCATCACCCTGCGGGGCGACGTCCCGAAGATCCTGAGCGGCGTGCTGACGCTCTCCACCTGTAGCAACGTTTGTATTCTTACCGACTACCCGTTTTCGCTGAACATGACCGCATCCGCAGGCGCCGGTTTTGATTACGATTTCAGTCGGGCCATGGGCACTCTTCCGCTCAGCGGCGGGTTGACCTCAACGCTTAACGCCACCTATGCCCCCGGCAAGCTGACCGTAACGGCGCAGCGTGACGCAGGCTGGCAGGCGCCGTCCCTGTTTATCGACGGTATGGATGATGTTGATTTCGGCAAACCGGCCCTCACCGTGCGCGGTGACTCGCTGGTCGCCACCGTGCCCGTAACGGACAGCTGGGGCGAGGCCGCGCCTAACCTCAGCGGCAAAACCCTGTCGCTGGTTCTGGCCGATAGCGGGCAGGCGCAGGAGTCCAGCCTGAGTATTCAGCCGGGGAACGCCGCGCCGACGCTCTCGTTAGGCTGGGTGCTGCTGATGGCGCTGGCGGGCGGTCTGATCCTTAACGTCATGCCCTGCGTACTGCCCGTGCTGGCCATGAAGCTGGGCACGCTGATGCAAACCGAACGGCAGGCGCGGGGTCAGGTACGCCGACAGTTTCTTGCGTCGGTAGCCGGGATCGTGATCTCGTTCCTCGCGCTGGCGCTGATGATGACGGTTTTACGCTTAGGCAATCAGGCACTCGGCTGGGGGATCCAGTTCCAGAACCCGTGGTTTATTGGTGCGATGGCGCTGGTGATGGTGCTTTTCAGCGCCAGCCTGCTGGGGTTGTTTGAAATCCGTCTCCCTTCCGGCGCCAGCACCTTCCTCGCCACGCGCGGCGGCAACGGGCTTGCGGGTCATTTCTGGCAAGGCGCGTTTGCCACGCTGCTGGCGACACCCTGCACCGCGCCGTTCCTGGGTACGGCGGTCTCGGTCGCGCTGGCGGCGCCGCTTCCCCTGCTGTGGGGGATCTTCCTGGCGATGGGTATCGGCATGAGCCTGCCGTGGCTGCTGGTGGCGGCCTGGCCGGGGCTGGCCCAGCACTTGCCGCGTCCGGGACGCTGGATGAACGTCGTACGCGTAGTGCTGGGGATGATGATGCTCGGCTCATCGCTGTGGCTGCTGAGCCTGCTGACGGTGCACATTGGCAGCCTGCCCGTCATCACGCTGGGCGTGCTCCTGATCCTTACGCTGCTGCTGGTCACCGCCTGGCGCTACCGCTGGCAAACGGCACTGCGCGCCGGGGTATTAGCTGTAGTGGTGGCCGGGGCGGTCGCGTTTGTATCCGGCTCCGGCGGCGAGGGTTCCCGCCGCGATCGTATTCACTGGCAGCCGCTCAGCGAGCAGGCCATTGCCCGCGCGCTGGCGGAGAACAAACGGGTGTTCGTCGACGTGACCGCCGACTGGTGCGTGACCTGTAAAGCCAATAAATACAACGTGCTGCTGCGCGACGACGTGCAGGATGCGCTCTCCGCCCCGGACGTTGTCGCCCTGCGCGGCGACTGGAGCCGCCCCTCAGATACCATCAGCCAGTTCTTAACCACGCGCGGCAGCGCCGCCGTACCGTTTAACCAGATCTACGGACCGGGATTACCGCAGGGCCACGTGCTGCCTGCGTTGTTAAGCCGCGAAGCGGTGCTGAGCACCCTGTCCGATGCAAAAGGAAAATAACATGAGAGCCTTCGTTGCCTTACTTCTGCTGTCGTTATCAACGTTCGGTTTCGCCGCACCTTCTGATGACGCTTCCAGCGACCAGCTGGCAAAACTGCTGTTTAACGACCCCAACAGCCCGCGAACCGGCGCGGCAGCGCCGAAGCTGACCATCGTCTCCTTCACGGACTACAACTGCCCGTATTGCAAGCAGTTCGACCCAATGCTGGAGAAAATCGTGCAGGAAAATCCCGACGTGCAGCTCATCGTCAAACTGCTGTCGTTCAAGGGACAAAGCTCGGTAAATGCCGCGAAAGCGGCGCTCTCAACGTGGCAGCAGGCGCCGGATAAATTCTGGGCGCTGCACCAGCGGCTGATGATGAAAAAGGGCTATCACGATGACGCCAGCATCGCCGCCGCGAAGGTAAAGACCGGAACGGACAGCATTAAAACGGATGATAAAACCATGGACAGCCTAAAGATGAACCTCATCCTGGCGCAGGTGCTGAATATTCAGGGTACCCCGGCGACCATTATCGGCGACCAGATGGTGGCGGGCGCAATCCCGTATGACGACCTGGAGGGGCTGGTCAAAGAACAGCTGGCAAACGCCCGTGGCAAGTAAGCTTCCGCGCCTTCTGCGCGAGCTGGGCGTATGGCTGCTGATTGGCGTAGCCGTGAGCCTGGCGGTGGACTATTTCCGCCAGCCCGCGCTGCCGCAGAATTTCTCCGCGACGGCACTGCACACCCTCGACGGTCAGCCCGTCGATCTTATCGCCATGAGTAAGGAGCGGCCGCTGCTGGTCTACGTCTGGGCGACATGGTGCGGCGTCTGCCGCTACACCACGCCGTCGGTGGCGGCGATTGCCGCGGACGGGGGTAACGTGATGTCGGTTGCGCTGCGCTCGGGCGATAACGCGACGCTCGAAACATGGATGAGGAAGAAGAAGGCGATGATGCCCACGGTCAACGACGCCAGCGGAGAACTGGCGCGTGAGTGGGATGTTAAGGTGACGCCAACGCTGGTGGTGATCTCTCACGGCGAGGTGAAGTCGATCACCACCGGCTGGACCAGCGGCTGGGGAATGCGCCTGCGGCTGTGGCTGGCGTCGTAGCGTTACTTCCCGCCAGCCAGCTCCAGGAAGCTACCGGTGACATAGGAGGCTTTGTCGCTCAGCAGCCAGACAATGGCCTGGGCGACCTCCTCCGGCTGACCGCCACGTTGCATCGGTAACATCGACTTCACCCGATCCACACGCCCCGGCTCGCCGCCGGAGGCGTGAATATCGGTATAAATCAGGCCTGGCCGCACGCCGTTAACGCGAATGCCCTGCGCCGCCACCTCCAGCGCGAGGCCGGTGGTCAGGGAATCCACCGCCCCTTTTGAGGCGGCATAATCCACATATTCCCCCGGCGCGCCCAGCCGTGATGCCGCCGAGGAGACATTGACAATCGCGCCGCCCTTGCCGCCGTGTTTATGCGACATGCGCTTAACCGCTTCACGGCAGCAGAGAAAATAACCGGTGACGTTGGTAGCCAGCACGCGGTTAATACGTTCAGCGGAGAGGTTTTCGATCGTGGATTGTTCAAACAAAATCCCGGCGTTGTTCACCAGCGCGGCGAGCGGCTCACCTTCGCGATCGATGCTGTCGAACATCGCCATCACCTGCGCTTCATCGCTGATGTCCGCGCGTACGGCAAAGGCTTTACCACCCGCGTCCACGATCTGATTAATGACGTCCGTCGCGGCTTTGATGTTGTGATGAAAATTCACCGCAACGGTGTAGCCTTCGCTTGCCAGCTGTAGCGCGGTGGCTTTACCAATACCCCGGCTGGCGCCGGTTACCAGTGCAATTGCCATTCTTTTCTCCCAATAAAAAAGCCGGGTAGCGGCTTCGCCTTACCCGGCCTACGTTACTACAGGAACAGCGTTACTGGTATTCGCTCATCGGTACGCAGGAGCAGAACAGGTTACGGTCGCCGTAAACATCATCAAGACGTTTCACGGTTGGCCAGTATTTGTTTGCCACACCTGCCGGGAAGACAGCCAGCTCGCGGGTATAACCGTGGTTCCACTCTGCCACCAGTTCGTTCTGGGTATGCGGCGCGTTAACCAGCGGGTTATCTTCCAGCGTCCACTCGCCGCCTTTCACGCGGTCGATTTCGCTGCGGATCGCCAGCATCGCGTCGATAAAGCGATCCAGCTCCACCTTGCTTTCAGATTCGGTCGGCTCAACCATCAGCGTTCCCGCAACCGGGAAGGACATGGTTGGCGCGTGGAAGCCGTAGTCGATCAGGCGCTTGGCAATATCCAGCTCGCTGATGCCCGTCTCTTCTTTCAGAGGACGAATATCGAGGATGCATTCGTGCGCCACGCGACCGTCTCGGCCAGTGTAGAGCACCGGATAGGCGTCCTTCAGACGCGTTGCGATGTAGTTGGCGTTGAGGATCGCCACCTGGCTGGCCTGCTTCAGCCCTTCCGCGCCCATCATGCGGATGTACATCCAGCTGATTGGCAGGATAGAGGCGCTGCCGAACGGTGCCGCGGAGACCGCGCCCTGGCGGGTCAGCATGCCTTCAATCTGCACCACGCTGTGGCCTGGCACAAACGGCGCCAGGTGCGCTTTCACGCCGATTGGGCCCATACCCGGGCCGCCACCGCCGTGCGGAATGCAGAACGTTTTATGCAGGTTCAGGTGCGACACATCCGCGCCAATAAAGCCCGGAGAGGTGATGCCCACCTGGGCGTTCATGTTTGCGCCGTCGAGGTAAACCTGGCCGCCGAACTGATGCACCACTTCACACACTTCACGGATAGTTTCTTCGTACACGCCGTGGGTGGATGGGTAGGTCACCATGATGCAGGAGAGTTTGTCGCCCGCCTGCTCGGCTTTGGCGCTCAGGTCGGCCAGATCGATGTTGCCGTTTTTGTCGCACGCCACAACCACCACTTCCATTCCTGCCATCTGGGCAGAAGCCGGGTTGGTACCGTGGGCAGAGCTTGGGATCAGGCAGATATCACGGTGGCCTTCATTGCGGCTTTCGTGATAGTGACGGATCGCCAGCAGACCAGCGTATTCACCCTGCGCGCCGGAGTTCGGCTGCATGCAGAGCGCGTCGTACCCGGTCAGCTTCACCAGCCAGTCGGAGAGCTGGTTGATCATCATGTGATAACCTTCCGCCTGCTCAGCCGGGCAGAACGGGTGCAGCTCAGAGAATTCAGGCCAGGTAATTGGGATCATCTCAGCCGCGGCGTTCAGCTTCATGGTGCAGGAGCCCAGCGGGATCATCGCCTGGTTCAGCGCCAGATCTTTACGTTCCAGAGAGTGCATGTAACGCATCATCTCGGTTTCGCTGTGATAGCGGTTGAACACCGGGTGAGTCAGGATCGCGTCGTCGCGCAGCATGCTTTCCTGAATGGAGCGGCTGTCGAGCGCAACCTCTTTGTCGAGCGTATCAACGTCCAGACCGTGAGCGTCACCCAGCAATACGTTGAACAGGGTGAGGATATCGTCACGGGTGGTGCTTTCGTCCAGCGTAATGCCGACCGCATTGTGAATGTCGCTGCGCAGGTTGATTTGCGCTGCCTCGGCGCGCGCCAGCACGGCCGCTTTGTCTGCTACCTCGACGCACAGGGTGTCGAAGTAGTGCTCATGACGCAGCCTGAGACCTTTCTGTTGCAGACCGCAGGCCAGGATATCGGCCAGACGGTGGATGCGGCTGGCAATGCGCTTCAGGCCTGTCGGACCGTGGAACACCGCGTACAGGCTGGCAATGTTAGCCAGCAGCACCTGCGAGGTACAGATGTTGGAGTTCGCTTTCTCGCGGCGGATATGCTGCTCGCGGGTCTGCATCGCCATGCGCAGCGCGGTGTTACCGGCGGCATCTTTCGATACGCCGATAATACGGCCTGGCATGGAACGTTTAAATTCATCTTTCGCGCCAAAGAACGCCGCGTGCGGGCCGCCGTAGCCCATCGGCACGCCGAAACGCTGGGCTGAGCCAAAGACTATATCCGCGCCCTGTTTGCCTGGCGCCGTCAGCAGCACCAGCGCCATAAAATCAGCTGCGACGCTAACAATAACCTTACGGGATTTCAGCTCGGCGATCAGTGCGCCGTAGTCGTGCACTTCCCCGGTGGTGCCCACCTGCTGCAACAGCACGCCGAAGACGTCCTGGTGATCCAGCACTTTTTCAGCGTCGTCGACAATCACCTCAAAGCCGAAGGTTTCCGCACGGGTGCGCACCACGTCCAGCGTCTGGGGATGCACGTCCGCCGCGACGAAGAAGCGGTTGGCGTTTTTCAGCTTGCTCACGCGCTTCGCCATCGCCATCGCTTCGGCGGCGGCGGTGGCTTCGTCCAGCAGCGAGGCAGAGGCGATATCCATACCGGTCAGATCCAGCGTCACCTGCTGGAAGTTCAGCAGCGCTTCCAGACGGCCCTGGGAGACTTCTGGCTGATACGGGGTGTAAGCGGTGTACCAGCCCGGGTTTTCCAGCATGTTACGCAGGATCACCGGCGGTAACTGCACGTTGGTGTAGCCCATGCCAATGTAAGACTTATAGCGCTTGTTAAGGCCGGCGATAGCCTTCAGCTCCGCCAGCGCGGCGAACTCCGTCGTGGACTCGCCAACCTGCGGCGGCGTGGCAAGCTGGATGTCTTTTGGCACGATCTGGCCGATCAGTGCGTTTAATGAATCCGCGCCAACTGTTTTCAGCATCTCCTGCTGTTGCTGAGCATCCGGCCCAATGTGACGTTCAATGAAGGCGCCACGGTTTTCAAGCTGGCTTAAAGTCTGTGTCATGAGCGATGGTTCCTGAAACGTGCAGTGAATTTAAGTTCCCTCTCCCTTTGGGAGAGGGTTAGGGTGAGGGGAAGATTGGCACCCTCACCCCTGCCCTCTCCCAAAGGGAGAGGGGGATTACTGATTACTCGTCTTCTAACAGTGCTTCGTACGCGGTCGCATCCAGCAGTGCGGCAACCTGCGCTTCGTCGCTGGCTTTGATCTTGAAGATCCAGCCGCCTTCATACGGTTCGCTGTTGACCAGCTCCGGGGAGTCGCTCAGCGCGTCGTTCACGGCAACAATTTCACCGCTTACCGGGGCGTAGATGTCAGAGGCCGCTTTAACGGATTCCGCCACCGCACAGTCGTCGCCTGCGCTCACGGTTGCGCCCACTTCCGGCAGGTCAACAAACACCATGTCGCCCAGCAGCTCCTGCGCGTGTTCGGTGATCCCAACGGTGTAAGTGCCGTCCGCCTCTTTGCGCAGCCACTCGTGTTCTTTGCTGTATTTCAGTTCTGCTGGCACATTGCTCATTGAAGTTCTCCTGATAAAAATAGTTAGGCGACCGGCTTACCGGCGCGAACAAAAATCGGTTTGGTCACGTTGACCGGCATTTCGCGGTTGCGGATCTGCACCACCGCCGTTTCGCCAATCCCCGCCGGCACGCGTGCCAGGGCAATACTGTAGCCGAGCGTCGGGGAGAACGTTCCGCTGGTGATCACGCCTTCGCGATGATTGCCATCGGCATCGGTGAAGCGTACAGGCAGCTCGCCGCGCAGAACGCCTTTTTCTTTCATCACCAGGCCGACCAGCTGTTCAGTGCCCTTCTCGCGCTGCATCTCCAGCGCTTCACGACCAATAAAATCACGGTCAGCCGGTTCCCACGCGATGGTCCAGCCCATGTTGGCGGCCAGCGGAGAGACGCCTTCGTCCATCTCCTGACCGTAGAGGTTCATCCCCGCTTCCAGACGCAGCGTATCGCGCGCGCCCAGGCCCGCAGGCTTCACGCCCGCCTCCACCAGCGCACGCCAGAAATCAGCGGCTTTCTCGTTTGGCATGGCAATTTCGTAGCCCGCTTCACCGGTGTAGCCGGTGGTGGCGATAAACAGATCCCCCGCCTGCACGCCGAAGAACGGCTTCATGCCCTCGGTGGCTTTGCGCTGCTCGTCGCTGAACAGAGATGCGGCTTTCGCCTGCGCGTTTGGCCCCTGCACCGCAATCAGCGACAGATCGTCACGGACGGTGATGTCAATGGCGTAAGGTTCAGCGTGTTGGGAAATCCAGGAGAGGTCTTTTTCGCGGGTGGCGGAGTTTACAACGAGGCGGAAGAAATCTTCGGTGAAGTAGTAGACGATGAGGTCGTCAATCACGCCGCCAGAGGCATTGAGCATGCCGGTATAGAGCGCTTTGCCCGGCGTTTTCAGTTTGGCGACGTCATTTGCCAGCAGATAACGCAAAAACTCCCGGGTGCGGCTACCGCGCAGGTCGACAATCGTCATATGAGACACGTCGAACATACCGGCATCGGTGCGCACCGCGTGGTGCTCATCAATCTGCGAGCCGTAGTGCAGCGGCATCATCCAGCCGTGGAAGTCCACCATGCGGGCGCCGCACAACACGTGCTGTTCGTACAAAGGAGTCTGTTGAGCCATCTTTTCCTCGTTGAAAAATTCACCGTGAAACCCGGTGTCGGCCTCGCGATCGGGGGCCGACGCAAACGTTCTCTTTTACCTGAACTTACCACCGAAACCGGCGGTTAACCATAAGGTAAAACGGGTCATCACATTAGCTTATGACCAAAAATCGCTGAAAAGCCTACAGAGTTATTCACTGGGAAAATGCGATTAAACCCGCATAAAATTAACAATAATCTAACAGGATTTAGCAGATGGTGATATTTCGTGCGGAAAAACGGGCCGAATTTCCGTAACATAAAAATAGTAAGATTAGATTTTCTAATGCGAAAAATGACGTGAAATTAGATTATTTCAAACGAGGAAATTTCCCCGGCGCGGAGGCCGGGAAAATAAAGTGTGACGGGGATCGAGATTAACGTAACCAGTCGGGAAGATCGTTAAGGCCCATTGCCTGACGAAGAAGCTGCGGTTTTACGCCGGGAAGGGTGTCGGCCAGTTTGAGGCCAATATCGCGCAGCAGTTTTTTCGCCGGATTCGCTCCGGCAAACAGCTCGCGGAAGCCCTGCATACCCGCCAGCATCATCGCTGCACTGTGTTTGCGGCTGCGCTCGTAGCGACGCAGATACAGATGCTGACCAATATCCTTGCCTTCCCGATGCAGGCGACGCAGCTCTTCAACCAGCTCAGCCGCGTCCATAAAGCCGAGGTTCACCCCCTGCCCGGCCAGCGGATGAATAGTATGCGCCGCATCACCCACCAGCGCCAGACGGTGCGCGGCAAACTGACGCGCGTAGCGACCGGTTAACGGAAACGTCTGGCGTTCGCTTTCAAGCGTGCACAGGCCCAGACGGTTATCAAACGCCACGCATAGCGCCTGGCTGAAGGCATCCGGCGTCGCCTCCTGCATCTGCTGCGCTTTCTCCGGCTCTAAGGACCAGACGATGGAGCAGAGATGCGGATCGGCAAGCGGCAGGAAGGCCAGAATGCCGTCATTATGGAAAATCTGGCGCGCCACGCCGCCGTGCGGCTCTTCGGTGCGGATTGTGGCCACTAACGCGTGATGGCGGTAATCCCAGAAGGTCAGCGGAATATCCGCTTTGTTACGCAGCCAGGAATTGGCGCCGTCGGCACCCACCACCAGACGCGCGGTCAGCATGTCGCCACTTTCAAGAGTGATAAACGCGTCGTTTTCACCCCACGCCACCTGCTGAAGTTTCGCCGGTGCGATCAGCGTGACGTCGCTGCACTGTTGTGCTTTCTGCCACAGCGCGTGGTGGATCACCGCGTTTTCAACGATATGTCCAAGGTGGCTGTAGCCCATGCTTTCATCGTCAAACGCGATATGGCCGAAGCTGTCTTTGTCCCACACTTCCATGCCATGGTAACAGCTGGCACGCAGCGCCACGATTTCAGACCAGACGCCAAGGTGCGTCAGTAGCTTTTCGCTGGCGGCATTGATCGCCGAGACGCGCAGCTCCGGCGGTGCATCCTGCGCCACAGGCTGCGGCGCTTTTTGCTCAAGCACGGCCACGCGCAGGCCGCTGCCCTGTAAACCACAGGCCAGCGCCAGTCCTACCATTCCGCCGCCCACAATGGCGACATCAACATTTTGCACGGTCAATACTCCTTAACGCGCGACCCAACCCAGGGTCCGCTGCGCCAGCACGTCACGTGCCGGAATGAACAGTTCCATCGCCATCAGCCCAAGGTTGCGACCCGCAACCAGCGGTGCCCAGCGATTGGCAAACAGGTGGACTAAACCGTCGGTGAAGCCAATGGTCGCCGCTTTGTCCGCCTGGCGTCGTTTCTGGTAATGGCTCAGCACTGAGTATGCGCCACAATCCTGTTGCTCGCTCCACGTCCGGGCCAGTAGCTCTGCCAGGCTCATCACGTCACGGAGGCCAAGGTTGAAGCCTTGCCCGGCGATGGGGTGCAGCGTCTGCGCGGCGTTGCCGACCAGAGCGACACGATGGGAGACAGTCTGCGATGCGGTCGTCAGCGCGAGCGGATAGGCCACGCGTTTTCCGGCGTGGGTGATGCGCCCAAGCCGCCAGCCGAAGGCCTTTTGCAGCTCGGAACAAAAACGTTCGTCGGACCAGGAGAGAACCTCATCGGCCCGATCCTGCGCATGGCACCATACCAGCGAGCAGCGCCCGTTCGACATCGGCAGCATGGCCAGTGGACCGTGCTCGGTGAAGCGCTCAAAGGCCCTGCCGTTATGCGCGCCAGCCGTGGAGACGTTAGCGATGACCGCCGCCTGCCCATAAGGTTCAGAGCGCCATTCGACGCCGCACTGCGTGGCGATCGCGGAGCGTGAACCATCTGCCGCCACCAGCAGTTGCCCCTCCAGCGTGGTGCCGTTGTCCAGCGTCACGCTGACGGCCTCGTCACGGCGGCTGAAGCTGGCGACGCGCGCCGGACAGTGCAGCGTGACGCCAGGCGCGTCCTGTAACAGACGGAACAGCCGCAGCCCTACGTCATGCAGCTCGACAACCTGCCCCAGCGCCTCGATCCGGTAATCGTGAGCATCCAGCGTCACAAACCCCGCATGCCCGCGATCGCTGACGTGAACGGTGCCGATCGCCGTTGCGCAATCCGCTATCGCCTGCCAGATCCCAATACGCACAAGCTGCTGACAGGTTCCCTGCGCCAGCGCGATAGCGCGGGCGTCGAAACCGGGATGATCGGCCGCCTGCGGCGCGACCGCCTCGACGAGATGCACCGGAAGCTGGCCCTGGGTTAACTGCGAAATAGCCAGCGCCAGAGTAGCGCCGGTCATGCCTCCGCCAACGATGATTACGCTCATCCGCGTGCCGCCGCCATCAGCGCCTCGATGTCGTCGGCTTTTTTAACCACGGTCGCGGTCAGGTTTTCGTTACCGGTTTCGGTGATGACGATGTCATCTTCAATACGAATGCCGATCCCGCGGTACTGTTCCGGCACGTCAGCATCCGGCGCGATGTACAGCCCCGGCTCAACGGTCAGCACCATGCCAGGCTCCAGCACGCGCGAACGTTCCGGACCGTATGCCCCGACGTCATGCACATCCAGCCCCAGCCAGTGGCTCAGGCCGTGCATAAAGTACGGACGATGGGCGTTTTCGGATATAAGGGTGTCCACATCGCCTTTCAGAATGCCGAGCTTCACCAGCCCGGTAATCATGATGCGCACCACCTCGCCCGTGACCTCCTGAATGGAGGTGCCAGGGCGGAACAGCGTCAGCGCGGTCTCCAGAGACTCAAGCACGATGTCATAGATTTCACGCTGCGCGGTGGTGAATTTACCGTTCACCGGGAAGGTACGGGTGATGTCGCCCGCGTAACCCTGATATTCACAGCCGGCGTCAATCAACACCAGATCGCCGTCGCGCAGTTCACTTTCGTTTTCGGTGTAGTGCAGAATGCAGCCGTTTTCACCGCCGCCTACGATGGTGTTATAGGACGGGAAGCGCGCGCCGTGACGGTTAAATTCATGGTGAATTTCGCCTTCAAGCTGGTACTCGAACATACCGGGACGGCACTTTTCCATGGCGCGGGTATGCGCCAGGGCGCTGATTTCGCCCGCACGGCGCATCACGTTCAGCTCTTCATCAGACTTAAACAGGCGCATCTCATGCACCATTGGTCGCCAGTCCGTGAGGGTGGCTGGTGCAGACAAATTCTGACGTGAGCCTTTACGCAGCTTATCCAGCGCGGTGAAAACAATGTCATCCGCATACGCGTATTCGCCCTGCGCGTGATAGAGCACGTCCAGACCGTTCAGCAGTTGGTAGAGCTGCTGGTTGATTTCGCTGTAGGCCAGCGCGCGGTCCACACCCAGTTTTTCTGGCGCCGCCTCCTGCCCTAAGCGGCGACCAAACCAGATTTCCGCGGTCAGATCGCGCACGCGGTTAAAAATCACGCTGTGGTTGTGGGTGTCATTGCTTTTAATCAGCACCAGTACCGCTTCCGGCTCGTTAAACCCGGTGAAGTACCAGAAATCACTGCTCTGGCGATAGGGGTATTCGCTGTCGGCGCTGCGCGTCACTTCCGGCGCGGCGAAAATCAGGGCAGCGCTTCCCGGCTGCATTTTTGCCAGCAGCGCCTGACGACGGCGAGAATACTCTTGACTGGAGATAACCATGACACCCTCCTGTGCGTTATTTTTCTTAGTGTAATGTTGGCTTGCGAACTTCCGGCGCGGTCGGCTGCGAGCGCGTAAAGTTGTCGTGGCACAGCAGAGACGCCACGCGCACGTACTCGATAATCTCTTCGAGAGACATTTCCAGCTCTTCCTGGTCTTCGTCTTCATCGTAGCCGAGCTGGGCAATGTTACGCAGATCGTCGATCGCTTCACCCGCTTCGCCGGTCACTTTATCCAGTTTAGGCTGGGTTACGCCCAGGCCAAGCAGATAGTGGTTTACCCAACCCGCGAGCGCATCAGCGCGATCGAAGACGCTGACATCGTCGCCTTCAGGCAGATAAAGCTGAAAAAGAAAGCCATCGTCTTCCAGGGAATCGCTGGTTGCGGCGTGCATTTTACGCAGCGCTTCCGCCAGTTCGTGGCCAAACGCCAGCCCTTCGTTGGTGAGGTCGTGGATCAGCGGCTGCCATGAGCTGTCGCTGTTTCCGCCGCACAGTATGCCGCTGATCAGACCGTGCATTTCGGCAGGGGTCAGACCGACTCCCTGCTGGTTCAGTAACTGGTTTAAATCCTTGTAACCAGGCATTTCGTTCTGTATAGACATACGCATTCGTCATCAAAGGGAGGATATTCATGATATGCT
This sequence comes from Enterobacter cloacae complex sp. 6730903, assembly GCF_048283985.1. Lineage (NCBI taxonomy): Bacteria > Pseudomonadati > Pseudomonadota > Gammaproteobacteria > Enterobacterales > Enterobacteriaceae > Enterobacter > Enterobacter cloacae complex sp. 6730903. Next base: position 34,967 of record NZ_JBLVXX010000028.1, read on the forward strand.
ACCACTTTGGACCCTGGTGATACCAGAAAAGGGCTTGTATCTTCACATCAGGGTAGCTATAGTGTCGCCCCTTCGCAGCCCCCGGGGCAGTAAGCGAAGGCAGCGCAGTCAATCAGCAGGAAGGTGGCATGTCTGCACAACCCGTCGATCTCCAGATTTTTGGCCGTTCACTGCGAGTGAATTGTCCGCCTGAACAAAGGGATGCCTTGAATCAGGCTGCGGACGATTTGAATCAGCGGTTGCAAGATCTAAAAGAACGCACTAGAGTCACAAATACTGAGCAGCTGGTTTTCATCGCCGCGTTGAACATCAGCTATGAACTGACTCAGGAAAAAGCGAAGACCCGCGATTACGCGGCAAGCATGGAGCAGCGCATTAAAATGCTCCAGCAGACCATAGAACAGGCATTGCTTGATCAAGGTCGCAGTCCCGAAAGACCGGGACCAAAGTTTGAATAACACTTCTCAGTTGACTATGGTAGAGTAACTGTGAAGACAAAATTTCTCTGAGATGTTCGCAAGCGGGCCAGTCCCCTGAGCCGATATTTCATACCACAAGAATGTGGCGCTCCATGGTTGGTGAGCATGCTCGGTCCGTCCGAGAAGCCTTAAAACTATGACGACACATTCACCTTGAACCAAGGGTTCAAGGGTTACAGCCTGCGGCGGCATCTCGGAGATTCCCTCTCTTTTCTTCTACCGACTACCATGACTCAATTCCCTGAAGTTTCTGCTTCACGCCAGGACATCCGTCAGCTTATTCGCCAGCGTCGTCGCGCCTTAAGCGCCGAGCAACAGGCACAGTTTGCTCAGCAGGCCGCCGCCCGCATGATGGCCTATCCGCCTGTAGTGATGGCCAACACCGTCGCCCTGTTTTTCTCGTTTGACGGTGAGCTGGATACCCAACCGCTTATCGACCAGCTCTGGCGCGCCGGGAAAAAAGTTTACCTGCCGGTGCTGCATCCTTTTAGCCCGGGCAATCTGCTGTTTCTGCACTACCATCCGCACAGCGAGCTGGTGGTGAATCGTCTGAAAATCACCGAACCCAAACTGGACGTGCGCGACGTGTTGCCGCTCTCTGAACTGGATGTGCTGATTACGCCGCTGGTGGCGTTTGACGAACAGGGCCAGCGATTAGGCATGGGCGGGGGGTTCTACGACAGGACGCTGCAAAACTGGCAGCAGTACGGGTTGCAGCCGGTGGGCTATGCGCATGATTGCCAGGGCGTGGAGGCATTACCCGTAGAGAAATGGGATGTGCCGTTGCCGGCGGTGGTGACGCCCAGTAAAACCTGGACCTGGTAGAACAAAGCCGGGTGGCGGCTACGCCTTACCCGACACACAGACCGCACGACCGTTGTAGGTCGGGTAAGCGTAAGCGCCACCCGACACACAGACCGCACGACCATTGTAGGTCGGGTAAGCGTAAGCGTCACCCGACACGCAGACCGCACGACCGCTGTAGGTCGGGTAAGCGTAAGCGCCACCCGACACCACAGACCGCACCATCAGTACAACAGGCGCGCGCGAATCGTCCCCGGAATGGCCTTCATGCTCTGCAATGCTTTCTCGGCGATATCTTCATCCGCTTCAATATCAATCACCACATAACCCATCTGCGAGTTAGTTTGCAGATACTGCGCGGCAATGTTGACGCCCTGCTCGGCAAAGATCTGGTTGATGGCGGTCAGCACGCCAGGACGGTTTTCGTGGATGTGCAGCAGACGACGTCCACCGTGCAGCGGCAGAGACACCTCCGGGAAGTTCACCGCAGAGAGCGTTGAACCGTTGTCGGAATATTTGCTCAGCTTACCCGCCACTTCCAGGCCGATATTCTCCTGCGCTTCCTGGGTAGAACCGCCGATGTGCGGCGTCAGGATCACGTTGTCGAACTCGCACAGCGGAGAGGTGAACGGATCGCTGTTGGTGGCCGGTTCCGTCGGGAACACGTCAATCGCCGCACCCGCCAGATGCTTACGCTTCAGCGCGTCGCACAGCGCAGGAATGTCAACCACCGTACCGCGCGCGGCGTTGATCAGCAGAGAGCCCGGCTTCATCAGCGCCAGCTCTTCCGCCCCCATCATGTTTTTGGTGGACGCATTTTCCGGCACGTGCAGGCTGACCACGTCGCTCATATTCAGCAGATCAGAGAGATGCTGCACCTGCGTCGCGTTACCCAGCGGCAACTTGCTTTCGATATCGTAGAAAAACACGTGCATGCCGAGGGATTCCGCCAGAATACCGAGCTGCGTACCGATGTGGCCATAACCGATAATCCCGAGCTTTTTACCACGCGCTTCGTAGGAGCCCGCAGCCAGCTTATTCCACACGCCGCGGTGCGCTTTGGCGTTAGCTTCCGGAATGCCGCGAAGGAGCAGCAGCAGTTCGCCAATCACCAGCTCCGCCACGGAGCGGGTGTTAGAGAACGGCGCGTTAAAGACCGGGATACCGCGTTTTGCGGCGGCATTCAGATCAACCTGGTTGGTGCCGATGCAGAAACAGCCAATCGCCACCAGCTTTTCCGCCGCAGCAATAACGTCTTCAGTCAGTTGGGTACGGGATCGCAGGCCAATGAAATGGGCATCACGGATGGACGCTTTCAGCTCTTCAGTGTCCAGCGCGCCTTTGTGAAATTCGATGTTGGTGTAGCCTGCTGCGCGAAGGCTATCGAGCGCTTTCTGGTGCACGCCTTCAACCAGCAGGAATTTAATCTTGTCTTTCTCCAGTGATACCTTTGCCATTTACCCGACCCTGTTTTTTATCTGAACTGATGTTGTGCTGGATATAAATCCCGTGCAGCCAACATATCAAAAAAAACTATTGCAGCAATATGAACGTTTGCGTCGGCACTCTGAAGAAAAGTCATACAGAGCAAAATGGCAGAGGAAAATGCTGCGGATAATTACGAACGTGGCAGGATCGGCAAAAGAGGCGGAAAAACGTGACACAAGTCACCGAATTTAGCTTTTCAAATTTTTTTAGCGGGGGGAGCGCTCCCCCCGTCAGATCATTTTACGATGGTTTTTACACCGTCAGCCGTGCCGATCAGCGCCACGTCCGCGCCACGGTTGGCAAATAACCCTACGGTAACGACGCCTGGAATGCCGTTGATCGCATTTTCCAGCGCAATGGCATCGAGGATCTCAAGGCCGTGAACGTCGAGGATCACGTTGCCGTTGTCGGTCACCACACCCTGACGGTATTCCGGACGACCACCCAGCTTCACCAGTTGACGTGCCACGGCGCTGCGCGCCATCGGTATCACTTCGACCGGCAGCGGGAAATTCCCCAGAATGTCGACCTGCTTGGAGGCGTCCGCGATGCAGATGAACTTATCCGCCACGGAAGCGATGATTTTTTCGCGGGTCAGCGCCGCGCCACCGCCTTTGATCATCTGCATATGGCCGTTGATTTCATCCGCGCCATCAACGTAAATGCCCAGACGGTCCACTTCGTTGAGGTCGAAAACGGTAATGCCGAGGCTTTTCAGCTTTTCCGTGGAAGCATCGGAGCTGGAAACCGCGCCCTCGATCTGCCCCTTCATCGTGCCCAGCGCATCGATAAAGTGCGCCGCCGTCGACCCCGTACCAACACCGACAATGGTACCCGGCTGTACGTACTGGAGAGCGGCCCATCCTACTGCTTTTTTCAGTTCATCCTGCGTCATGATCGTTTTGCCTGTGGTGTGAAAACTCAGGGCGCATTATAGAACACGTCGAATGGATTTCGTCTGCCACGAAGGGAAAATTGTGTCATAGTGCAGATTAAGCAAAATTAAGGAGTCAGCCAGAGCAATGAAACGTCCGGACTACAGAACACTACAGGCACTTGATGCAGTTATTCGTGAACGCGGTTTTGAGCGCGCGGCGCAAAAGCTGTGCATCACCCAGTCCGCCGTATCACAGCGTATCAAACAGCTTGAAAACATGTTCGGGCAGCCGCTGCTGGTGCGTACCGTACCGCCGCGTCCGACGGAGCAAGGACAAAAGCTCCTTGCCCTGTTGCGTCAGGTTGAACTGCTGGAAGATGAATGGCTGGGCGATGAACAGACCGGCTCCACGCCGCTGCTGCTGTCGCTGGCGGTGAACGCCGACAGTCTGGCGACCTGGCTGCTGCCGGCCCTTGCGCCGGTGCTGGCCGACTCCCCTATCCGCCTGAATCTCCAGGTTGAAGACGAAACCCGCACTCAGGAGCGCCTGCGTCGCGGCGAAGTGGTTGGCGCGGTCAGTATTCAGCCTCAGGCGCTGCCAAGCTGTCTGGTGGATCAGCTGGGCGCGCTGGATTATCTGTTTGTCGGTTCAAAAGCCTTTGCCGAGCGCTACTTCCCGAACGGCGTGACCCGCGCCGCGCTGCTGAAAGCGCCTGCCGTCGCGTTCGACCATCTGGACGATATGCATCAGGCTTTCCTGCAACAAAACTTCGATCTGCCGCCGGGCAGCGTGCCGTGTCATATCGTTAACTCGTCCGAGGCCTTCGTACAGCTCGCGCGTCAGGGAACCACCTGCTGCATGATCCCGCATTTGCAGATTGAGAAAGAGTTGAAAAGCGGTGAGCTGATTGATTTAACCCCGGGGCTGTATCAGCGCCGGATGCTGTACTGGCACCGTTTTGCCCCGGAAAGCCGCATGATGCGCAACGTCACCGACGCGCTGCTGGCGTTTGGGCACAAGGTGTTAAGACAGGATTGAAAAACTAGCCGGGTGGCGGCTTCGCCTTACCCGGCCTACGGGTTACTGAGCGGGCTTTTCAGTCGGCTCCAGCTGGAACACCACATCAACCTGATCGTCGAACTGAATGGTTGGCTGCTCATAGGTTTCCTGAGCAGAAACCGGCGCGGCGTCCGCCTTCATCATCCGCACCATCGGGCTTGGCTGGTAGTTTGAAACGTGGTAACGCACGCTGTAAACCGGACCGAGCTTGGTCTTGAAGCCGGATGCCAGCTGCTGCGCCTGATGAATGGCATCATCAATCGCCGCTTTACGCGCTTCGTCTTTATATTTCTCCGGTTGCGCAACGCCCAGCGAGACGGAACGAATTTCGTTCAGCCCAGCCTTCAGCGCACCATCCAGCAATCCGTTGAGCTTATCAAGCTGGCGTACAGTCACTTCCACAGTACGCACGGCGCGATAGCCTTTCAGGATGCTTTTGCCGTTCTGGTAGTCGTAATCCGGTTGAGTACGCAGGTTCGCAGAGCTGATGTCTTTTTTTGCGACACCGTTCTGTTCCAGGAAAGAGAGGTATTGCGCAACACGATCGTCTGCCTGTTTCTTGGCGGAAGCGGCATCTTTCGCCGCCACGTTCACTTCAATTGCCAGGGTTGCAACATCCGGTACCGCATCCACGCTTGCCGTGCCTGAAGTGACAATGTGCGGGCCGTTTGGCAGTTCATTCGCCTGCACCGACACCGCACCTAAACTTACTAATGCCGCCAGGGCCATCACCTTAAACTTCACTGTCATTCCTCCATGTTGCGAAGAGTGCCCTGTTAACAGGGCTCATGCCAGCAAGCTTAGCGGGTCTTGTTCAGATGTCCATAAGACAACGCTTAGTTGAACAATCCCTGTACGTGATGAATGCCCTCTTTCGCCAGCTGGAAGGCAATAAACCACATCACCAGCCCCACCAGGGTATTGATAATGCGCTGCGCTTTGGCGGTGCGCAGTCGTGGCGCCAGCCATGCCGCCAGGATCGCAAGACCAAAGAACCAGAGGAAGGAGGCGCTGACCGTACCGAGCGCAAACCAGCGCTTGGGCTCAACGTCCAGCTGTCCGCCCAGGCTGCCGAGCACCACGAACGTATCAAGATAAACGTGCGGGTTAAGCCACGTCACGGCGAGCATGGTGACGATAATCTTCCAGCGCCCCTGCTTCATCACTTCGGCGCTCGCCAGCTCAAGATTGCTGCTCATGGCCGTTTTCAGGGCGCCAAACCCGTACCACAGCAGAAATGCTACGCCGCCCCAGGTAACCAGCGCCAGCAGCCACGGCGACTGCATCAACAGGGCGCTGCCGCCAAAAATCCCGGCGCAAATCAGCAGCAGATCGCTCACCGCGCACAGCAGGGCAATCATCAGATGATACTGACGGCGGATGCCCTGGTTCATCACGAACGCATTTTGTGGGCCAAGGGGGAGGATCATGGCCGCGCCTAACGCAAGCCCCTGAAAATAATAAGATAACATGACGTAATTCTCGCAGAGTTGTCCTGGAGGCAGACTATACTGCGGGAACGACATTAGAGGAAATGGATAATATTAATTGGGGATTAGCCGGGCTAATAAAAGAAAAGCCCGGTGTCGCTGACGCTTACCGGGCCTACGGGAGACGTTACTCTGCTTCTTTGACTTTTTTGACGTTTACGTCCATCTGCGGGTACGGGAAGCTGATGCCGTTGGCATCGAAATCACGCTTGATGCGCTCCAGCACATCCCAGTAAACGTTTTGCAGATCGCCGCTTTTGCTCCAGATGCGCACCACAAAATTAATGGATGACGCACCCAGCTCGTTCAGACGAACGGTCTGCTCGCGGTCCTTCAGAATACGATCGTCAGAGGCAATGATGTTGGCGATCAGCGACTTCACCTGATCGATATCGGAGTCGTACGCCACGCTGATGATCAGCTCGTTACGACGCACCGGCTCGCGGGAGAAGTTAATGATATTGCCCGCAATGATTTTCCCGTTCGGGACTACAACAATGCGACCATCCACGGTACGCAGGGTCGTAGAGAAAATCTGTACCTGCAACACGGTACCGGCAATACCGCCCAGATCCACATACTCACCGGAACGGAACGGACGGAAGGTCACCAGCAGTACGCCCGCCGCCAGGTTCGACAGCGAACCCTGCAATGCCAGACCAATGGCCAGACCGGCAGCACCGAGCACAGCGATGACGGATGCCGTCTGCACGCCGACACGCCCGAGTGCCGCAATCAGCGTAAAGGCGATAATGCCGTAACGGACCAGCGCGGAGAGGAAATCGGCGACTGTGGCATCAATGTGTCGTGCGACCATCACCCGGTTGACAGCGTTCGATACGATACGCGCCACGATCATCCCGACAATGATGATGGCAATAGCGGCAACAATATTCACGGCGTAGCTCAGCAGTAGCGCCTGGTTGCGCACCAGCCAGTTACCCGCGTTATTGATGCTGTCTACAACATCAAGTTGTTCCATTTATTCTTCCTTTTGCTAAACCAAAACACAAAATCTGTCCCTTAGGGGACAGGCAGGTCAGTAAAGGGTAAACAAAAAGAGCGGGTAATGCCAAACAGATCACAAAATCAGGTATTGCAGGATATTGAAAAAGCATAAAAAAAGGCCCGCATATGCGGACCTCTTGACGCTATGAACAGCTCAAATTACAGAACGTCAACCGCGTTCAGTTCTTTGAATGCCTGCTCCAGACGAGTAATCATAGAAGTCTGGGCAGCGCGCAGCCATACGCGTGGATCGTAGTATTTCTTGTTCGGCTGGTCTTCGCCTTTCGGGTTGCCCAGCTGACCTTGCAGGTAAGCTTCGTTGGTTTTGTAGTATTGCAGGATACCGTCCCAGGTTGCCCATTGGGTGTCGGTATCGATGTTCATTTTCACTACGCCGTAGCTTACGGAGTCTTTGATTTCCTGAGCAGAAGAACCGGAACCGCCGTGGAAGACGAAGTTCAGGCTGTTGTGCGGCAGGTTGTGTTTCTTAGACACGTATTCCTGAGAATCACGCAGGATGGTCGGAGTCAGAACCACGTTACCTGGTTTGTACACGCCGTGTACGTTACCGAAGGACGCTGCGATGGTGAAGCGTGGGCTGATTTTGCTCAGCTCGGTGTAAGCGTAATCAACGTCTTCTGGCTGAGTGTACAGAGCAGAAGCGTCCATGTGGCTGTTGTCCACACCGTCTTCTTCACCGCCGGTGCAACCCAGTTCGATTTCCAGGGTCATGCCCATTTTGGACATACGCGCCAGGTACTTAGAGCAGATCTCGATGTTTTCTTCCAGAGACTCTTCGGACAGGTCGATCATGTGAGAAGAGAACAGTGGCTTACCGGTTGCTGCGAAGTGTTTTTCACCTGCGTCCAGCAGACCGTCGATCCATGGCAGCAGTTTTTTCGCGCAGTGGTCAGTGTGCAGAATAACCGGAACACCATAGTGCTCAGCCATCTGGTGAACGTGATGTGCGCCAGAGATAGCACCCAGGATAGCAGCGCCCTGAGGGATGTCGGTTTTCACGCCTTTACCTGCGATGAACGCAGCGCCGCCGTTAGAGAACTGAACGATAACCGGTGCTTTAACTTTAGCAGCAGTTTCCAGTACGGCGTTGATGGAGTCGGTACCTACGCAGTTAACTGCTGGCAGAGCGAAGTTGTTTTCTTTAGCTACCTGGAACACTTTCTGTACGTCATCACCAGTGATAACGCCAGGTTTTACGAAATCAAAAATTTTAGACATGTTGCTTAGTCCTGTATCTTCGGCCGTTAGAAAAGGTGCGAGCTCTGATAAGCGCGCTGAAAATTGGGCAGGTTTCCCTGCCCCTGAATGGCTTACTTCTTAGCGCGCTCTTCGAGCATTGCTACTGCTGGCAGGACTTTACCTTCCACGAATTCGAGGAATGCGCCGCCACCAGTGGAGATGTAGGAGATCTTGTCAGCGATACCGAACAGATCGATAGCTGCCAGGGTGTCACCACCGCCTGCGATAGAGAACGCTTCGCTGTCTGCGATAGCGTTAGCCACGATCTCAGTCCCTTTGCGGAAGTTCGGGAATTCGAACACGCCGACAGGACCGTTCCACAGGATAGTTTTTGCGTTTTTCAGGATTTCAGCCAGTTTCTGTGCAGAAACGTCGCCCAGATCCAGAATCTGCTCTTCATCTTTGATGTCGTTAACAGATTTCAGGGTTGCGGTAGCAGTTTCGGAGAACTCGGTAGCTACACGAACGTCAGTTGGAACCGGGATATCACAGGTGCCCAGCAGACGTTTAGCTTCGTCAACCAGATCCGCTTCGTACAGGGATTTACCCACGTTGTGGCCTTGCGCAGCAACGAAGGTGTTCGCGATACCACCGCCAACGATCAGCTGGTCAGCGATTTTGGACAGGGAATCCAGTACGGTCAGTTTGGTAGACACTTTAGAACCACCAACGATAGCGACCATTGGACGAGCAGGTTCTTTCAGTGCTTTACCCAGCGCTTCCAGTTCGTCAGCCAGCAGCGGACCTGCACAGGCGACGTCTGCGAATTTACCGATACCGTGGGTAGATGCCTGCGCACGGTGAGCCGTACCGAATGCATCCATCACGAATACGTCACACAGCGCAGCGTATTTTTTGGACAGAGTTTCGTCGTCTTTCTTTTCGCCTTTGTTGAAGCGAACGTTTTCCAGAACAACCAGCTCACCTTCGGCAACTTCTACGCCGTCCAGGTAATCTTTCACCAGGCGAACCGGGCTGGACAGTTTGTCTTTCAGGTAATTAACAACCGGCAGCAGAGAGAACTCTTCGTTGTACTCGCCTTCAGTTGGACGGCCCAGGTGGGAGGTGACCATTACTTTAGCGCCCTGCTTCAGAGCCAGTTCAATGGTTGGCAGAGATGCACGGATACGCGCGTCGCTGGTCACTTTGCCATCTTTAACCGGTACGTTCAGATCGGCACGGATGAAAACGCGTTTACCTGCCAGATCCAGATCGGTCATCTTAATTACAGACATGGTGAATCCTCTCGTTGATTCTTAAAGTTTTGCAAGCGCAAGGTGCGCTCTACCTGAAACCTTTTGCGGCCATGGCTAACGTGGTGTCGAGCATTCGGTTAGCAAAGCCCCATTCGTTATCACACCAGACCAGCGTCTTGATGAGGTGCGCACCACTGACTCGCGTCTGCGTGCCATCCACGATGGCGCTGTGCGGGTCGTGGTTAAAATCTACTGAGACCAACGGTAATTCCGTATAGTCAACTATACCATGAAATGCTCCCTGTGCCGCTTTTTGCAGCAACAGGTTGACTTCACAGGCTTTTACCGGTTTTTTCACCGTCACGCTAAGATCGATTGCGGTGACGTTTATCGTCGGCACGCGCACGGCAATCGCTTCGAAACGGTCGTTAAACTGCGGGAAAATACGGGTGATCCCGGCAGCCAGTTTCGTATCCACCGGAATGATGGACTGGCTCGCCGCGCGAGTGCGTCGTAAATCCGGATGGTAGGCGTCGATTACCTGCTGATCGTGCATGGCGGAGTGAATCGTGGTCACGGTGCCGGATTCAATGCCATACGCATCGTCTAACAGTTTAATGACCGGAATAATGCAGTTGGTGGTGCAGGAGGCGTTGGAGACAATGCGGTGTTCAGCTTGCAGCTCGTGCTGGTTGACGCCAAACACGACGGTGGCGTCGAGGTCGTTACTGCCGGGATGGGAGAACAGCACTTTTTTCGCGCCAGCATTCAGATGCGCTTCGCCATGTTCACGGTTACCGTACACGCCGGTACAGTCCAGCACCACATCCACACCCAGTTCGCGCCAGGGCAGCCCTTCAATACTGTTCTCATGCAGCACGCGGATGGCGTCGTCACCGACAAACAGCTGTTCCCTTTCCTGGCGAACGTCCCAGGCAAAGCGACCGTGACTGGTGTCATATTTCAACAAATGCGCCATGCCCGCAGCATCCGCCAGTTCATTGATTGCCACCACGGTGATTTCCGCACGACGCCCGGATTCATATAAAGCACGAACCACGTTGCGCCCGATGCGACCGAAGCCATTAATCGCTACGCGTACGGTCATAGATCTCCTGCAAAGCTATCCCTGAGTTTGAGGTGGCTGAAAGAGTAATCCAGCGACGCCCGAAGGGGAATCCTTGCTGTCACAAACTGCGATTGATTGGTCAATTGTCGAACATTTAATCGACTGAAACGCTTCAGCAAGAATAAGCGAATCGGGGAATAAAAGGAATCTCTGTCCAGATTAAGAGCGATTTTATCTGATCTCCATCACATTTTTCCGGAATAATCCCTTTTCCTCCCGCCACGTAAAAACGCGGCGGGTTGACCGGAGCCCCACTGAAAGCCGCTGAGGATCAGACGAGTCGGTATTCGCCATTTGCCGACATCATCAGTTCCACATTGGCAGGACGGCTGTGACGCAAAACACGCTCCACGTTTGGCCCGTCGGTGCGCGCATAAAACGCGTCGGCGTCGGCCTGAGAGAGCCCCCCGGCCAGCTTACGTCCCACCAGGCGCGTGCGTAACGCTTCGGCGGGGGCGCGGATAAACACTGACAAATCGCAGTATTCCATCAGCGTTCGCCATCGTTCGTCATCAAGCAGCAGCCAGTTACCCTCAACAATCACGACCGGGGCCGTTACCACGATTGCCTCTTCGACAGGGTCGTGCGTTTGCCGGTCATACTGCGGCCAGGTACCGTCGCCCTCTTTTATCTGCCGCAGATGTTGCGCCAGCCTGTCGACATCAAAGGTCTCCGGGGCGCCTTTGTACGCACGCAGGTTATGGGCCTCAAGCCACTCGTTGTAGTGATGAAATCCATCCATCGGCAACGTCTGGATCGGCGGCATCCCCTCCATCTGACGAGAGAGGAATTCCCAGAAGGCGGTTAGCGTGGATTTACCCGTCCCGGGCGGCGCGCTGAGAAAAACAATCGTACGCCTGCTGGCGCTGGCGAAATGCCGTTTCGCCAGTTGCCGCAGCAAAGGCTTATGAACATTTTCAATTTCGTCGTCAGGATAATGTGCTTCTACATGTAGCCCGTTAACCGTTAGCCCAATTTTCACGGCGTAAGTTCCTTTAAAATTGTCGTTACCGCCAGGGTGAGCGCCGTCTTGATCATTGCGGTAAAGCGCACCTCAGACCATGTGGCAAAGTCAGCAAATTTCATCGACTCCAGCGCGCTGAATAATGTCGCGTTACGGGTGATGCAATTAACGTTGCTGATAAAATCCCAGGTGATGTCATCGGCGAAGCCAGGGAGGGTATCCTGCTCTTTCAGATACTGATAAAACTGCGAAAAATGCGTAATGTCGGCGTAGAGCCATTTTTCCATTTTCCCCAGCGCATAGATCAGACGTAACGCTACGTCGATGTCATCAAGCGGCCCACTCCGGGCGAGTAACGGCTTCACTGCATATTCCACGATCTCTTCATCGTTATCGACAAACAGCGACGGCAGAAAACATTTAATGCCCTGGAGCAAAAAAGACTGTGCCGTCGTCATGAATGCGAGGAGGTTATTCTGAGCATCCAGTTGCTCAAGCACATCGTCTTCTGTCAGCGTCGTCATTTGTATCTCGATAAATCACCGTGAATGCAGAGAGTCTATTATATTACACGTTCGATCTGCGCCGCCGATCAGTAAAGTTTGCGTGCGCACACCCTTCGCAACCTGTTGAATACCTTTAACCAGTTCGCCACCCGTCACGCCCGTCGCGCTGAACAGGATGTCATTGCCCTTTACCAGTTCGCTAAGGGTATAAATACGATTGACTTCCACCTTCATCTCCGCACAGCGACGGTGCTCCTGCACGGCGACCCGACGGTTCTCAGGACTCTCCCCTTTCGCTTCACAAAAATCGATCAGCTCCGCCTGCATATCGCCACCCAGCGCTTTCACCGCGCAGGCGGAGATCACCCCTTCCGGCGCGCCGCCTGTGGTGTACATCAGATCATAGGGATTATCCTGTAAGCAGGTCAGAACGCTGGCGGCGACGTCGCCATCGGGCAGCGCGAACACTTTCACGCCCAGCTGCGTCGCCTCGGCAATTGCATTTTGCAGGCGCGGTTTGTCCAGCGTCACCATCCGCAGATGCTCCAGCGGCTTGGCCAGCGCCCGGGCAACGTTGCGAAGGTTTTCTGCCAGCGGGAGATCGAGGCTGATTGCCCCGGCTGCCGCTGCGTTAACCACCAGTTTTTTCATGTACATATCAGGGGCATGAAACAGGCTGCCCTCAGGCGCAAACGCCATCACTGCCAGCGCATTGCTTTGCCCCATCGCCACCATGCGGGTGCCCTCGATGGGATCGACGGCAATATCCACCGCCGGGCCGACGCCGCTTCCGACCTCCTCGCCAATCCACAGCATTGGCGCATGGTCGATCTCACCTTCGCCGATGACGATACGCCCGCGCATCGCTATCGCGTTTAGCGCCTCGCGCATGGCGGTTACCGCCAGCCCGTCGATTCGGTTTTTATCGCCGCACCCGGTTTGCGGCCAGGCGGCCAGCGCCGCCTGTTCCGTAACGCGAAAGAGCGGCCATGCCAGAGACATCATGCCGCCGCCTCCCCAATATCCACACCAAACTGCGCCAGCAGATAGCGCTCTGCTTTTTCATTCCAGATGCCGTGCGTCTCTTCCACAAGCCTTGCCAGCTCCCGGAAGAGCGGGTCGGTTTTGCCCTTTTCGGCAAAATCGGCAATGGCCGTTAACGGCATGGTGACACCGTTATAGATAAGCTTCTTGCCCCCAGGGATGTCCGGCAGATTGAGTACCGTATGCGGCACCGCATCAAGACCGCCGATGTGGGTCACCATAAACGACGGCTGGAGCTGGCCCGTCGCACTCAGCGCAATCGCCTCTTTCATGTCCTCCGTCGAGCCGCCGGAGGTGCCCACCACGTGGGTACTGTTGTAATGGACGTTGTAAAAATTAAACGGCACCTTGAAATTGCTGTCCGTTGGTCCGGCGAAGAAATTCAGGCACCCGTCCTCGGCGAGAAGATCGTCTGCCAGTTCAATGACCGCCGGAACCGCAGCATAGACAAACACGTCGTCAAAGCCTGCATTGTCAGTTAATGCGCGTAACGTAGCGGCAGGGTTCTCCAGTTCGGAGGTATTGACATAGATAAGCTCAATACCCTTTTGTGCCGCCAGCTCAACCGGCAGGAGTTTTTCCGCCTGCGCAAGGCGGGCCTCATCGATATCCACCACCACAACGCGCGACGGCTGAATCCCGCCGTTAATCGCATAATCAATAGCGCCAATTCCCATCGGCCCGGCGCAGGCCAGAAGCGCAATATTACCTCCCGGTTTCACGCCCATCCGGTGCTCATAGACATATTGCGTCGTATGATAATTGGCGTTATACGCGCCGATAATGCAGCACATGGGTTCCGCCAGCGAAGCCGCCGCAAAATAGGAGCCGTGATAAGGTAAAACGCAGCCCAGATTAATTGCGACTTCTGGAATAATCATGTACGTCGCATTGCCGCCAAAATATTCATAGCTGTAGCCAGCAGAATAACCGCTCGGTAATCCCATTGCCGGTTGTAAAACAAAGCGCTGACCTTTTTTATATTTCCCGGTAAGGTTTTTTCCGACCTCAACGATCACCCCGGCGCATTCATGTCCGGTGATGACCGGATGATTTTCCAGATCGTCCGGCACACGTTTATGTTCACTGCCTAATTTCGCTGCCTTCCAGGTGGATAAACAAACGCTGTCGGAAATTACGCTCACCAGCAGCTCATTGTCGTTTATTTCGGGCAGTTCAAATTCACGGATACGAACATCCTGCTTGCCATAAATGGCAGCCACTTTCGTTTTCATAATGACTCCAGGAACCAGATAGATTAATTCGCCGTTAAATGCTTAAAAAGATCGTCAAGCTGCGGATCGCCGAGATAGTTTTTTATCAACACTAACGGTTTGTCACTGACCCGTTTAGCGCGCCCCTCCAGGCTGGCATGGGTAACAATAATGTCCGCGTCGTCAGGCACATTTTCGATGGCATAATGTTTTACGTCGATATCTCGCCCGGCCTTTTCCAGACGCTTGCGGAATGTCGTCGCCCCCATAGCGCTGGAGCCCATTCCGGCATCGCAGACAAAAGCGATATGCTTAATATCCTGGTAAGAAAACTTGCCTTCCTGCTTCATGGCTTTTACGGCGTTGGCAGAATCATTGAAAGTATCTTCCGTTTCAGCTTCGCTATTTTTATCCATCTTCAGGATAAAAGAGGCGACCGCAAAGGTGACCAGCGTGCCTGCCGTTACGCCAGCAATCGTGGCGAGGAATGCGCCTTTAGGCGTTAACGCGAGGTAGGCGAAAATCGAACCCGGACTTGGGCCAGCCACCAGACCACCGCCTAACAGGTTAAACACCCACGTCCCGCTCATGCCGCCAGCAATCATCGCAATCAGCGTCAGCGGTTTCATCAGTACGTAAGGGAAATAGAGCTCATGAATGCCGCCCAGGAAGTGAATAATCATCGCGCCGGGGGCTGACTTCTTCGCCATTCCTTTGCCGAAAAAAGCAAAAGCCAGCAGCAGACCTAAACCCGGCCCGGGGTTGGAGGCCACCATAAAGAAGATGGATTTACCCGTCTCGGAAGCCTGCTGCATCCCCAGCGGATAATAAACACCCTGATCGATAGCGTTATTTAAAAACAGGATTTTTGCCGGTTCGTTAATCAACGACAGCAGCGGCAGGTAGCCCGCATGTACCAGGGATTCAATACATTCTTTAATGAAGTTATTGGCAATCGACACCGCAGGGCCGATCACTTCAAATCCCAGCAGGCAGAGGAGCATGCCCGCAATACCCAGCGAGAAGTTGTTGATGACCATCTCAAAACCAGCGGGAATGCGTTTATCCAGCAGCCGATCGATGTGCTTAATCACCAGACCGCCGAGTGGCCCCATGATCATTGAGCCGAGGAACATAGGAATATCCGCGCCGATAATCACGCCGATAGTGCCGATCCCTCCCATCACCGCCCCACGTTTGCCGCCAACCAGGTGTCCACCGGTAGAGCCAATCATCACCGGCAATAAATAGGTGATCATCGGACCGACAATTTTGGCGAAATGCTCATTAGGCATCCAGCCGGTTGGAATAAATAAAGCGGTAATAAATCCCCAGGCAATAAATGCACCAATATTCGGGATGACCATTGCAGTCAAAAAGCCCCCAAAAGCCTGGACCTTTGCACGAGCAGACTTGTGTTCCATAATAATATCCTGTAAAGGAGAGAATAATTATGCGTGAGCGATAATATCCGCCAACTGCTTTTCTGACTTAGCGGTTAACAACGCCGACAGTTTATCTTCTTCACATAATAATTCGCTTAATGCCTGGATAGCGCCGATATGTGAATCCGCATCCGCCGCCGATAACCCAATGAGTAATTTTACGGGCTCATCGTCGTCGGCAAACTGCACTTCCTGTTTAAGAAGCGTTAATGACATACCTGTTTTTAAGGCACCGCATTCCGGACGGGCATGAGGCATCGCTACACCCGGAGCGAGAATGTAATAAGGACCATTAGTGAGCGTCGAGGTTTTAATTGCTTCAATATAATCAGCGTTAATATAATGATTTTGCAGCAAAGACGACATGGAAAAATCAATGGCTTCCTGCCAGTCCTTTGCTGCGGATTTTATTGATATTGAGGATTCAGGGAAATAATCAATTAACCGCATATATCATCCTTATTTTATTTTTAGGGTACAACGTATCGCTAAAAACAAAATACGCCTGCGGTAAAATGAAATCAAACGGGAAGAAAATAGCGAGCGTGTCAGAGCGCACTTTAATAAAATGAATAAAAACAGATCGTTAAAAACGAAAAATAAAAAAGCAAGCCTATATATGTGATATCCATTGCAAATTACACATGTTGTGACTTTACGTATTTGTGATGGGAATCACCAAATATATGTTGTTAACACAAAAAAAATACAATCGAAATAAAAACGGGCCGCCTGAGCGACCCGTTTTGCCTCACTGGGAGAGTTACAGCAGTTCTTTCGCCTTAGCGACAACGTTCTCAACGGTGAAGCCAAACTCTTCAAACAGCTGTTCAGCTGGCGCAGACTCACCGAACGTGGTCATACCGACGATAGCGCCGTTCAGGCCTACGTATTTGAACCAGTAGTCAGCGATACCCGCTTCCACTGCCACGCGAGCGGAGACCGCTTTAGGCAGTACGGATTCGCGGTACGCGGCGTCCTGCTTGTCGAACGCATCGGTGGATGGCATAGAAACCACACGCGCTTTCACGCCTTCAGCAGTCAGTTTTTCCCATGCGGCAACGGCCAGTTCAACTTCAGAACCGGTCGCGATGAAGATCAGCTCAGGCTGGCCTGCGCAATCTTTCAGCACGTAACCACCGCGCGCGATGTTTGCCAGCTGCTCTGGGGTACGCTCCTGCTGCGCCAGGTTTTGACGGGAGAGGATCAGCGCGGTCGGGCCATCCTGACGCTCAACGCCGTATTTCCACGCCACCGCAGATTCAACCTGGTCACATGGACGCCATGTGCTCATGTTCGGGGTCACGCGCAGGGAAGCCACCTGCTCTACCGGCTGGTGAGTTGGACCATCTTCGCCCAGACCAATGGAGTCGTGGGTGTAGACCATCACCTGACGCTGTTTCATCAGTGCAGCCATACGCACGGCGTTACGTGCATATTCCACAAACATCAGGAAGGTAGAGGTGTACGGCAGGAAACCACCGTGCAGAGCGATACCGTTGGCAATCGCGGTCATACCGAACTCACGTACACCGTAATGGATGTAGTTACCGGCAGTATCTTCGTTGATTGGCTTAGATCCGGACCACAGGGTCAGGTTAGATGGCGCCAGGTCAGCGGAGCCACCGAGGAATTCTGGAAGCAGAGGGCCAAACGCTTCGATCGCATTCTGAGATGCTTTACGGCTGGCGATCTTGGCTGGGTTCGCCTGCAACTTCGCGATGAACTCGTTCGCTTTCGCGTCGAAGTCAGACGGCATGTCACCTTTCATACGACGGGTGAATTCAGCCGCTTCCTGTGGGAAGGCTTTCGCGTATGCCGCGAACTTCTCGTTCCAGGCCGCTTCTTTCGCCTGACCCACTTCTTTCGCATCCCACTGAGCGTAGATTTCAGACGGGATTTCAAAGGCAGGGTGTTTCCAGCCAAGTGCTTCACGGGTCAGTGCAATTTCCGCGTCGCCCAGCGGTGCGCCGTGGGAGTCGTGAGTGCCCGCTTTGTTCGGAGAACCGAAGCCGATGATGGTTTTGCACATCAGCAGGGACGGTTTGTCGGTCACGGCGCGCGCTTCTTCTACGGCACGTTTAATCGAGTCAGCATCGTGGCCATCAACGCCGCGCACAACGTGCCAGCCGTAGGCTTCGAAACGTGCGGCGGTGTCGTCAGTGAACCAGCCTTCAACATGACCGTCGATGGAGATGCCGTTGTCGTCGTAGAACGCAACCAGTTTACCCAGCTTCAGGGTGCCTGCCAGGGAGCACACTTCGTGAGAAATGCCTTCCATCATGCAGCCGTCGCCCAGGAAGGCGTAGGTGAAGTGGTCAACGATGTCGTGGCCAGGACGGTTGAACTGCGCCGCCAGGGTCTTCTCTGCAATCGCCATCCCTACAGCGTTAGCGATGCCCTGACCCAGCGGACCGGTAGTGGTTTCAACGCCAGCGGTGTAGCCCACTTCCGGGTGACCTGGAGTTTTGGAGTGCAGCTGACGGAAGTTTTTCAGCTCTTCGATTGGCAGATCGTAGCCAGTGAGGTGCAGCAGGCTGTAGATCAGCATAGAGCCGTGGCCGTTAGACAGCACGAAACGGTCGCGGTCTGCCCATGCCGGGTTCTGCGGGTTGTGGTTAAGGAAATCACGCCACAGGACTTCGGCGATGTCAGCCATGCCCATAGGGGCGCCCGGGTGGCCGGATTTGGCTTTCTGTACTGCGTCCATGCTCAGCGCACGAATAGCATTAGCAAGCTCTTTACGTGAGGACATTTTAACTCCAGATCGGACTGTTAAAGGCCATGCCCTTGACGACAGCGCGTTTTGGGCTACGCCGGAAAAAAGTGCCAACAATGTAACCCAAGCCGCAGGGCATGTACATGGACCATTCTTTTGCAGCTTAAGAAATCTCTGGATCATGCTCGCATGTTGCGCAATCTGCTCGCCCGCCCCTGTAGATATTCCTTATACTTAGCCCGACACCGGCTTCGTTGACGGTGCATTTTTCGGAATTAATTCAGATTAACGAGTACGGAAGCAACATCATGAAAATGCGTGCAATCGGGCTGGCTGTGGGAACAACGCTCCTGCTAAGCGGCTGTCAGAATATGGATTCTAACGGCCTGATGACCTCAGGCGCAGAAGCTTTTCAGGCTTACTCATTGAGCGATGCCCAAGTGAAAGCGCTGAGCGACGAGGCCTGTAAGGATATGGATGGAAAAGCTACGCTTGCCCCGGCAAACAGCACCTACACGCAGCGTCTGAACAAGATTGCTTCCGCGCTGGGCGACAACATTAACGGTCAGCCGGTGAACTACAAGGTGTATATGGCGAAAGACGTCAACGCCTTCGCGATGGCTAACGGCTGTATCCGCGTGTACAGCGGCCTGATGGATATGATGACCGACAACGAAGTGGAAGCGGTGATCGGCCATGAAATGGGTCACGTTGCTCTCGGTCACGTCAAGAAAGGGATGCAGGTTGCGCTGGGCACCAATGCCGTGCGCGCAGCGGCGGCCTCTGCGGGCGGCATCGTCGGCAGCCTGTCCCAGTCGCAGCTGGGCGATGTGGGCGAAAAACTGGTGAACTCCCAGTTCTCCCAGCGTCAGGAATCGGAAGCGGATGACTACTCTTACGATCTGTTGCGCAAACGCGGCATCAATCCATCGGGTTTAGCCACCAGCTTCGAAAAACTGGCGAAACTGGAGGAAGGCCGTCAAAGCTCCATGTTTGACGATCACCCGGCCTCCGTTGAACGCGCGCAGCATATCCGTGACCGTATGGCGGCAGACGGAATTAAATAAAACTCTGGCCCGGTGCGCGCCGCGCTACCGGGCAACAAAGCTCAATCAGTACAGCGTTTTCTGTGGCGGCCCGGCAAACTTAAGGGCGCCAATCTGCCCCATCCGCACTTCCACCACCGACGGTCCCGGCATCGCCAGCGCTTCCGTCATCACCGCATCAAAATCCTCTGCCCGCTCAACGCTCCACGCCTGAAGGCCAATCGCCTGCGCCAGCAGGGTAAAGTCCGGCGTATGCAGCGCGTTATAATACTGACGCCCGCCGAAATACTTATCCTGAATACCGCGCATCACCCCGTAGCCGCCGTCGTTCATGACCAGCAGCGTCACGTTGGCTTTCTCCTGCGCCAGCGTCGCCAGCTCGCCTAAATTGAGGCTCAGGCCGCCGTCGCCCACCAGCCCCACCACCTTGCGCTGCGGGTTGGCAATCGCGGTGCCGATGGCCATCGGCAGCCCCATACCAATCGCCCCGGCGAGGGAGTGAATGTTCATCATCGGACCGTTAGCCCTGAACAGGCGGCTACCCCACAGGCTGCCGGACACGGTGATATCGCGCACCAGCAGGCCGTCTGTCGGCAGGGCTTTTGCTATGGCGTCGTTAAGCTTCGCATAGGCGCCGCACTGCTCGCGCAGCCCCTGTTCAGCTTGCCCGACCGCCTGCTGCACCTGCATATCCCACTGGGGACTGCCCCACTCGCGGCGCTGTACTTTTGCAGCCAGCGCGCCAAGCACCGCTGAACAATCGGCTATCAACGTGCTATCCATCAGGTAGTTACGGCTTGCTGCCGCCGGGTCGATATCGATCTGCACCCGCGGGGAAGGCAGCTCAAGCGTCCAGGAACGGGTTTCGTTGCTGCGCAGGCGAGAACCGGCCACCAGCGTAAAATCACACTGCGCAATCAGCGCCTCCACCGACGGCGAGTTGTGGAACGCGCGAAGGCTGGCGCGGTGGCTGTCCGGCAGCACGCCGCGCGCATGGGTGCTGGAAATCACGGTGATGCCCGCATCCGCCAGCGTTTTAACCGCGTCTGCGCTGCCCAGCGCCCCGCCCCCCAGCCACAGCAGCGGCTGTTTCGCCTGTTTGAGCTGCGCCCACAGCGCGTCAACCATTCCGGTATCCACGGCTGGAACCGATGCCGGTTTAACCGGTTTAGTCACCAGCGACAGCGGAATTTTGGCGCCCTGAATATCAATCGGGATTTCCACCGAGACCGGTCCGCACGGCGGGGTCTGCGCGTCCTGGATAGCTTTATGCAGAATCGCTATCGCCTGATTCGCATTGCTGATGCGGTACGCCCGTTTTGAGCTGGCCTTCAGGAAGGTCAGCTGGTCACGGGTTTCATGGATAAACCCGGTGTCGGCGTCCAGCCAGGCTTTCTCAACCTGCCCGGTTAAATGCAGCAGCGGCGTGCAGGCATTCATGGCTTCCACCAGCGCGCCTACCGCATTACCCGCCCCCGCGCCGGTGCTGGTCAGCGCCACGCCGAGGCCGGAAAAGCGCCCGTGGGCATCGGCCATGGTGACGGAACCGGCTTCACCGCGCGCGGGCACAAAGCGGATATTGCCCCGCTGCCCAACCGCATCCGCGATCGGCAGGTTGTGAATGGAGATGACGCCGTAGATGGCCTCAACCTGATACTGCTCCAGCGTTCTGGCGATGGCGTCGCCGACGGTTATCATTTCGCTCATTGCTCACCCTTTCTCAGTCGCACCAGTGGTTGACGCTGTTACCCGTCGCCAGATAAATGCTCTTTTGTTGCATCCAGGCTTTCAGCCCCTGGATACCCTTCTCGCGGCCCAGACCGCTCTCTTTAAAGCCCCCGAACGGGGTCGAAATCGCAAAGACTTTGTAGGTGTTGATCCACACCGTGCCTGCCTCCAGCTGCTCGCTGAGACGCAGGGCGCGTCCGGTATCGCGCGTCCAGATCCCCGCCGCCAGGCCGTAAACCGAGTCGTTCGCCTCGCGGATAAGCGTGGCTTCATCGCCAAACGGCATCGCCACCAGCACCGGGCCGAAGATCTCTTCCTGACAGGCGCGGGCGCTGTTGCTCAGCCCTTCGATAATGGTTGGCAGGAAGAAGCTGCCGTTTGCCAGAGCGGGATCGGCGGGTATCTCACCGCCGCACAGCACCCGCCCCCCTTCACGCTTCGCCAGTTCGACGTACTGGATCACGCTCTGGCGATGTTTTTCGCCGATCAGCGGTCCGACATGCACGCCGTCGGTAAACGGGTGTCCGACGCGCAGCCCGCGAGTTAATTCCAGCAGCCTCGCCATCAGCGGGGCGTAAATGCTCTCGTTGATAAACAGCCGCGACCCGGCGATACACGCCTGCCCTGCCGAGCTGAAAATGCCGTAGCAGATCCCGCGTGCGGCCTGTTCAATATCAGCATCCTCCAGCACGATGGTCGGCGATTTGCCGCCCAGCTCCAGCGAGGCCGGGATCAGTTTTTCCGCCGCCACGTGCGCCAGATGACGGCCCGTGGTGGTTCCGCCGGTAAAGGAAATTTTGCGCACGCGAGGATGGCGCGCCAGCGCATCGCCAATCACCGACCCTTTGCCCGGCAGGACGCTCAGCAGCCCGGCGGGCAGCCCGGCCTGTTCAAAAATCCGCGCCAGCTCCAGCGCCATCAGCGGCGTGGCTTCGGCGGGCTTGAGGATCACCGCGTTCCCGGCGGCAATCGCCGGTGCGACCTTCTGCATTTCGCTGGCAATCGGCGAGTTCCACGGCGTGATGGCCGCCACCACGCCAAGGGGCTCGTAGCGGCTCAGCGTCAGCAGATCCGGCTGGCGCGGCGTGGGCAGTTCCCCTTCCAGCAGCTCGCAGGCGGCGGCAAAGTAGCGCGCCGTTCCCGCCGCGCTCATCACCAGCCCGCGCGCTTCCGCCAGCGGCTTGCCGTTATCACGGCTCTGCATCTGCGCCAGCGCGTCGACGCGGGATTCAATGAGATCGGCAACCTTATGCAGGATCTTCGCGCGCATATGCGGCAGGCTGTTACGCCATGCGGGATCGCGCCAGGCGCGCTCTCCGGCGTCTACCGCCTCCTCCAGGTCATCCAGACTGGCGGCGTTCAGCGTCGCGTTGATCGACCCGTCTGCCGGGAAGTGGCTCTGCATCGGGTTGCCGCCGCCGTGTCGCCACTGGCCGCCGATAAAAATCTTCAGATCGTCCATCGTCTCTCCTCAGCTCAGGGCCAGCTCGCGGCAGGCGCGCACCGCGCTCAGTGCCGCCAGGGTGGAGGTTTTAGGATTCGAAGCCAGCGGCAGTCCGCTCAGCTCCAGATGAAACTCGCCGAACAATCCTTCCACATGGAGCGTGTGGATGTTACGTTTCGTTGCCGGGTCAACCATCAGCTGCACGCGGGTGTCGTCCATCCCGACGCCGCCGAGCGCCACGGTCGCCGCCACGTTGGCGTTCGCCGGGAACAGGCGCGCCGCCTCGCGGGCGCTGCCTTCAAAAAAAACCTTTGCCTCTGACACCGCATTCAGATCGATAAGCTGCTCAGCATAGCTGCCGCGCCAGCTGGCCGGGCTTTTGCGCGACTGATAGGTAACGCGCTCAAGGCCGCCCTCTTTCGCCGCCGCCAGCCCGTCGATACCGGCCACCGCACCGGAAAGCAGGGTCATTTTTCCGCCCGCGGCGAGCAGACGCTGCTCCAGCGCGCTGTCCGCCAGCGCGCCGGTGGAAATGACGGCCAGATGCCAGCCGCGACGCAGGATCTCTTCCCCGTACTGGGCCACCGCCTGCTGGCTGGCGCATTCCAGCACCAGATCCGGCGTTTGTGCGCACGCCATCGGCGACGTCAGCGCCTCGACCGCATTGCCAAACTGGTCGTGAATGGCGGCATGGTGAGACGCGCGCGCCACGATCCAGCCGATAGCCACGCCGGCGGGCAGGCGCTCAATCACCGCCTGCGCCATGGCGCCAAAACCAATCAACATTACCTTTTTCATGATGTGTCCTTACAGATGGCGGCAGAAGCCGCCGGAAACGTCCAGCGCCGCGCCGGTGGTAAACGAGGCCAGCGGCGAAGCGAGGAACAGCAGCGCCTGCGCGGGCTCCTGCGGCTTGCCGAGGCGCGCCATCGGAATGCCGCGCTTGCGCGCGATATCCGCCGTCCATTCCGGCCAGCTCTGGCTTTTGTCCGCCCGGTTTTCATAGCGGCGCTGCCACTGGCCGGATTCCACCATGCCGAGCAGAATGGAATTGACGCGAATGCCTTTGCCCACCAGCTCTTTCGAGAGCGTCAGCGTCATGTTCAGCAGCGCGGCACGAGCGGCGGAGGTGGCAATCATGTGCTCCTCCGGCTGTAGCGCCAGCAGGGAGTTGACGCAGGTAACAGAGGCAATGTCGGACTGCTCCAGCAGAGTCTGAAACGCCTGCACCGGATTAATCACCCCGAACAGTTTGAGTTCGGCTTCGTGCAGCCACGCCTCGCGCGGGGTGTCATGGAAGTGCGCCACGTAGCCCTGCCCGGCGTTGTTGATCAGCATATCCGCCGCGCCAAAACGCGCCTGCACCGCATCCGCGAAGGCCTGTACTTCGTCGGCGTTCAGCACGTCGCAGCGGTAAGCGAAAATCTCCCCGTGAGGAAATTCGTTTTGCAGCGTCGCATGGGCGCTGGCGAGCCGGTCCGGGTCACGGCCGCAGAAGGCGACTTTCGCCCCTTCACCCAGCAGCAGGCGCAGCGTTTCAAAGCCAATGCCGGAAGAACCGCCGGTAACGACCGCTACGCGCCCGTCAATGTGTGCATTCATCGCGCACCTCTTCGTTAATGCGTAAAAGCTGTTGGTTGAAAAACGCGTCGTTATCGAGATAGCTGGCGTGCCCGGCCTGCGGAATGGCGATAAACGGCATGCCGTAGCGCAGCGCCAGCCCCTGAACCAGTTCCGGCTGGGTGATGGCATCCTGCTCGCCGCACCAGACTTCAAACGTGCCGGAGTAGCGTTTAAGCCAGCCGTGAATGTCGTCATGTGCCAGCATCCACGCGGCAGCGAGATAGCCTTCCGGGCGCAGCGCCCGCATGCCCGCCGCGACGGTGGCGATATCTTCCGCGCGTGCGCCGGGGCGCAGCAGCTTCGCGGCGCGGGTCTGGGCGAGGATGTCGCGCCCCAGCGCCATCTGCTGCTCGCGGTTACGCCAGACCTGCTCCCGCTGCTCCGGCGCGGCATTGCCGTACCCCTGCGCGGCGTCGGCCAGCACCAGATGAATGACGCGATCCGGGAACTTTGCCGCAAAGGCGCTGGCCACCAGCGCCCCCAGGGAATGGCCGACCAGCACTGCCTGCCAGACACCGGCGCGATCCAGCATGGCCGCCAGCGCGTCGGCGTAATCCCCCGCGTTTGCCCGCGCTACGGCCAGCATCGGGCTTTCGCCGTAACCGGGCATGTCCCACGCCAGCACGCGAAAATCGTTCAGCGCCATCTGCTTGTGCCAGGAAGCGGCGCCGGAGCTGATCCCGTGCAGCAGCATCAGCGGAATGCCGCTTCCCTGTTCACGAAAACCCGTCATCATGCCCCCCTTAGTTCCGCTTCACTTTGGAAAGCGGATGGTCGGACGGATAGGTCGGGATTTCCGGCTTGTTGGTCCCCAGCATGACGCACATCAGCGCTTCTTCTTCGCCGTGGTTAAACAGGCCGCGATAGATGCCCGGCGGAACGGAGATCAGGTCACGCTCACGCAGCACGGTTTCTGTGTAGTTGTCGCCGTCCTGGATCATCAGCGTGATCTGCCCCTTGAGCATGAAGAACACCTCTTCCACGTCGTCGTGCAGGTGCAGCGGTCCTTCGCACTTCGACGGCAGCACCATGGTGGAGAAGGTAAAATGGTCCGCCTGCACGGTGTTGGTGTCGTTCGCCACGCCGGTTGCGCCGGTGCCGATGTAGCGCATCTGCGCCCGGCGGTATTTCGGGTCAAAATCGGCCTGGAACTTCAGCGCGTTCCAGTCGTATTTACGGCCTTCGAAGCGCGCGATGCGCGACTCGACCCACTCTTCCATCGTCAGGTGGTCAGGCTTGATGCCAGATGTCTTGGTTACGGTTGAATCAGTCATGACACTCTCCTCAGTAACGTCTCAGCAGCGGCAGTAACAGGATGCAGCCCACCGCCGCCATCACCGCCAGAAAAATCAGCCCGGAATCCATGCTGTGGGTGAAGGCGATAAGCGCGCCCATCACCGCCGGCGACAACGCGCCCGCAAAGTTTCCCAGCCCGTTGAAGATACCGCCCGCCGTGGCGCTCACCCGGGGATGGGTGGCCTTCGCCAGCAGGGCGAAAATGTTGGGTGCGCCTGTGCCCCACATAAAGGTGCTGAAGCTCATCGCCGCGATGACGGCCAGCGGGGTATCAAGGTGCATCACCGCCGCCAGCCCGACGGCCGCCCCGCCATGGAGATAAAGCATGCCGCCGCGCGCTTATCGACCCTGTCCGAGAGCCACGCGCCAATCACTTCCCCTGCCAGCATGGCGATGAACGGCATCGACGACAGCCAGCCCGCGTGCTCCAGATGAATGCCTTTGCCTTTGATCAGGTAGCCCGGCAGCCAGCCGTTGATGCCCCACAGGTAGGTCAGGAAAGCGATGTTAAAGATGCAGATGATCCAGAAGTGCGGGCTGACGAACAGCTCACGCCGCGCCGCGCGCCGCTCGTCCCGGGACGCCTGCGAGGTGCCGGGTTTTGCCTCCAGGCGGATCCCGCGCAGACCAATGCGCACAAAGATAAGCACCGGCACGGTAAGCATGGCCATCACAAAGAAAGTGCTCTGCCAGCCAAAGGTGTTCAGCAGCCAGAGGGAGAGCGGGAAGCCAATCGCCGCGCCCACCGGGGTGCCCAGCAGCCACAGCATGGTGGCGCGCGCCTGCAAATGCTGCGGGAAGTTGTGACGCACGATGGCGAAAGCCAGCGGGAACAGCGGTCCTTCCGCCACGCCCAGCAGAATACGCAGGACGATCATCAGCGTGTAGTTATGGGTAAAGCCCATCGCCACCATCAGCACGCACCACACCGCCATCATCCCGGTGAGCAGGCGTAGCGGCGCGATTTTGTCGCCTAAACCGCTTAAAAACACCGATGAGAAGCCATAGCTCAGCAGGAAAGCGCTCATCAAAATGCCGAGACGCGTGGTGTCGAAATCAATGCCCATCGCCTGCTGGAAATGGGTATCCGAAAAGAGCGCCGCGATGCTGATTTTGTCGAAAAACGCCAGCAGCACGCAGGCCAGCAGCGACAGCGGGATGGCCCAGCGCACCGCTTTTTCGGGCGTGCGGGTCCCCTCACCGCTCGCCTCAACCGGCGCGGTGTTAGTCTCTAGTGTGGTCATCTCTCCCCCTACGGGTGCGGGTTAGCTATCGCAGTGACATCAGTGAAAAAGTCGGGTCGGCAAGCGGTACGTCGGACAGATCCCGCCCCGCCGCCATCCAGCGCTTCGCCAGCTTGACGGTGCGCGCATCGTTGAACGCCACCAGCTGCGTCAGCCTCCCGTTGTCGTCCAGCGAGAAGTACAGCGTCTCTTCACGCACGACCGTTCTGCTGCCTGGCTGCGGAATGCCGAGGATCTGAATGTTGTGCTGGTATTGATCCGACCACAGCCACGGCGCGTCGTCGTAGCCTGGCGCATCGGGATTGAGCATCGCTTTCGCCGTCGCCACCGCCTGATTCTGGGCGAAGGCCCAGGACTGGATGCACAAGCCGTAGTGATGATGCTGCGCCACATCGCCTGCGGCAAAGATGAACGGATCCGAGGTG
This sequence comes from Enterobacter cloacae complex sp. 6730903, assembly GCF_048283985.1. Taxonomy (NCBI): domain Bacteria; kingdom Pseudomonadati; phylum Pseudomonadota; class Gammaproteobacteria; order Enterobacterales; family Enterobacteriaceae; genus Enterobacter; species Enterobacter cloacae complex sp. 6730903. Next base: position 62,456 of record NZ_JBLVXX010000028.1, read on the forward strand.
CGCCCCTGGGCATCCACCACGATCCCGCGCCCGGTTTTCAGCCCCGCATCGCGCGCCAGTTCCAGATTGAGATCGACGCCGATCCCGACCACCACCGCATCAAAGGTTTCACGCTGGCCGTCGCAGTGGATAACCGGCAGGCCGCCGTCGTCCTCCAGCTCCAGCGCGCCGCAGCCGGTACGGATCTCCACCCCCTGCTCGCGGTGGATGGCCTCCAGGCGCTGCGACACCTCGCCGCTCACCGAGCGCATGCACAGGGCAGGCTGCTGCTCGAACAGGGTGACCGCCACGCCGCTTTTCCGCGCCGAGGCAGCAATCTCCAGTCCGATCCAGCCGCCGCCGACGATCGCCAGTTTTTTACTTTCCGCCAGACGACTTTTCAGGCGCTGCGCGTCCTGCCAGTGGCGCAGGGTATAGACCTGCGGATGGCTGGCCCACGCCTGCGAAGGCAGGCGCGCCCGACCGCCGGTAGCGATTAAAAGGATGTTGTAACTAAGCTGTTCGCCGTTGCTGAGAACGACTTTTTTCTCATCGCGATCGACCGCTTCAGCGCGCAGCGGCCGGTACCAGGTCAGGTTCAGGGCCTGCTGCGCCTTGTCGCTAAACAGCCTTGGGAGCCCCGCGTCCGGCTCCAGCAAAGACGCTTTTGACAGCGGCGGGCGCTCATAGAAATCCCACTCTTCTTCCGCCACCACGCAAATTTCGCCGTCGAAGCCCTCATCGCGCAGGGTTTTCGCCGCCCAGCCGCCCGCCTGACCGCCGCCGATAATGACAATGCGCGATGTCATACCGCCTCCGGCTTTTTCTGCTGGCGGCGCGTGTCGTGGTCAATCCCGCCTTCCACCGCCCACTCGGTAAAGGAGACCAGGGAATGCTCCAGCTCGCGCGGCTGCCAGTTTTCCGTCAGGTAATCATCGTTGGTGTAATATTCAAACGCGCCGCCGGTCGGGCTGTTGACGTACCAGAAGTAGGCCGACGACACCGGATGACGGCCCGGTCCGATAAAGGTGCTCCAGTCATGTTTATTCATCGCGATACCGCCGCCGATCACCTCGTGGATGTCGCGCACGGTGAAGGCCACGTGGTTAAGGCCGCGCTTGCGGTTCGGAAGTTGCAGCAGGAACAGGTTGTGATGGCCGCCGCGCACGCCGCAGCGCAGGAACACGGCGCGGTTGATATAGCGGTCCGAGACCTGGAAGCCGAGCACTTCGCGGTAGAATTTCTCTACTGCCGCCAGTTCTTCCACGAAGAACACCACATGCCCCACGTTGATCGGCTGGGCGCGATCGTAAACCGGGCTGGGGGTGTCGATACGGCGGGCGTCGCCCCACTGGTTTATTGGCTCGACGTTAAGCTCCACGTCGGTCTGCTGGGTCACCTGCACGCGCAGCGTCATGCCGTTCGGGTCCAGGCACTCCAGCGCGTCGCCCACTTCACGAAAACCTGGCTGTTGCGCCAGCTTCGGGCGCAGCGCATCCAGATCTGACTGGCTGGCAACCGCCCAGGTCATGCGGCGCAGGGTGTTGCCCGCTTCAAACGCGGGCGGCAGGTCGGGGCTGTCGATCGGGTTAAGCTCCACGCGCGCGCCGCTCAGGGTGGTGAAACGCTGGCCGCTGGCATCGCCCGTCAGGCCAAAATCACGCATAAATTTGGCGCAGTGCGTCAGGTCTTCCACACCAAATTCCAGCTTTTCAATTCCGGTTACACTCATCGTTCGTTGCCTCATCTGGCCCAGATTGGGCGTAAAACATGCCCGACGCAGTCAAGCGCCTGACGTTAACTCACTGATTTAACTGGCCTGTGACAAATACCCTAAGAAGCCAGAAATTTTATCCGCCGCGAGGCGAACCTCGTTTTGCAGGCGCTCGCGGTCGCTCTGCGGGATCTCCTCCGACGGCACCAGAATGCTGACCACCGCCGCCACGCGGCCGCTTCGGTCATACACCGGGTAGACGATGGAAGAGATGCCGTGGCGGAAGAAGGATTCGCCGATGACATACCCGCGGGCTTTGTCCTGCTGCACCATCTGCCACAGGGCTTCGCGGTCGTGAAGCTGCCCCGGCGTGTTGCCCGGCAGACGCTCATGCGGGAACAGCTGTTCGAAATCAGCGCGGGAAATATCGGTCAACAGCATGCGGCCCAGCGAGGTGCAGTGCACCGGCAGGCGGGTACCAATGCTGACCTGGTTGATGCGCGACCCGGCGGCGCTGACGCGGGCAATGTAGATAATGTCGCGCCCGTCGCGGATCGCCAGATGGCTGCTGCACTGGCTCACGTCGCGCAATTGCTCGATCACCGGCTGGCCGACCTGCGCCACGTCCAGCGAGGCGATGTACTCAAAGCCAAGACGCAGCACGTTCATGCCCAGCGAAAAGGTATTGGTGCGCGTGTTGCGCTCCAGAAATCCCATGTACTCCAGCGTCTGTACCACGCGATAGGCGGTGGCCTTCGGCATATCCACCAGCCGGTGCAGTTCGGCAAAGGTCAGATCGCGATGCTGCTCGCCAAAGGCCAACAGCAGCTGTAAACCGCGCTCCAGCCCCGGCACCAGATACTTCACTTCCTGATCGTTTGCCATCATCGCCCTACCTTAGTTAAAGACAAAACCGCCGTTGACCGGGATCAGCTGTCCGGTGATAAACCGCGACAGATCGCTTAACAGCCAGACCACGCTGCCGGTGACATCTTCCGGCTGCTGCGCGCCCGTTAATGCGCGTCCGTTTTCGTAGAGCTGATGCCGTTCGGCGGGGACATATTCCGTCGCCTCGACGCGGGTTAGCCCCGGCGCGATGGCGTTGATCCGGATACGTTTTTCCCCCAGCTCGCGCGCCATTGAGCGGGTCATGGCAATGACTGCCCCCTTGCTGGCGACGTAGGCCATCAGGCGCGGCGCGCCCCACAGCGCGGTGTCGGACGCCACGTTCACAATGCCTGCCCCTTCGCGCAGCAGCGGCACGGCGGCGCGCGTCACCAGCCAGGTACCTTTGATATTGACGCTCATCACCCGATCCCAGAGATCCGGATCGTAATCAAGCATATTTTTGCCGCCGACGCCCGTTGCCATCGCCGCGTTATTCACCAGGCCGTCAATCTGCCCCTGCTCGCCAATGGCGCTGAACACCTGGTCGATGGAGTGCTGATCGGCCAGATCGATAACGTGCGATTCGATCGCATAGCCCTGCTCGCGCAGCCGGTGGGCACTCTCGGTCAGCTCGCCTTTGAGGATGTCGCACATCACCACCGCCGCGCCCTGCTCCGCGCAGGCCTGGGCAAAGTGGTAGCCCAGCCCGCGCGCGGCGCCGGTCACCACGATGCGCTTTCCGCTCAGCAGCCCGTTCATCAGGCGGCTCCCTGCTGTGCTTCACGCATCGCCAGCTGCTCTTTGGCGGCCTTTTGCATCATGCGGCGCAGGCGCGAGAGGCCAACGTCGTGCTGATACAGGTATTCATGATCGCGCGCGTTTGGCGCCAGGCTCTCCAGCACCACGCGGTCCTGCTCCAGCACTTCCCAGTGCAGTTTTTCCAGCCGGTTGCGGTACATGAAGCGCCACATATCGCGCTGCCAGCCCTGTACGCGGCGGATGCGCCAGAAGAAGACGCGGCAGTTGTCGTTATCTTCCGGCACCACCATGCCGACGATAAAGAAGTGGCCGCCCGGTCCGAAGCGCTTCTTGTACGGAATGGAGAGGCGCATCCAGCAGGTGCCGCTGTTGCCCAGCTCCACCCAGTCAAAATTGACGCCGCTCTGCCCTTTCTTCTCGAAAATAAAACCGGTTTTGGTCGGCTGGAGCACCATGTCGGCCTTGCGATCCCCTTCTGCCATCGAGTGCGACGAGGAGTGCAGATAGGTGCCGTGCATCGGGTCCATCACGTTTTCCAGCGCGTACTGGTAATTGCATTTCCACGCGGCGGTGCAGAGGAAGTTGCTGAAGTTTTCCGTGTCGGCGAGTTCATCCGGGAAGGTCAGTTCGTCCGGCTGCTGGTCCGCGGTGACGCCAAACCAGAGGAAGATGGCGCCGTGCGCCTCCTGTACGTTATAGCTGCGCACGCACTGCTGGCCGACCAGCGGACATTTATCCACGGCGGGCACGTCTTTCACCTCGCCGTTGCCCGCCACCTCTACGCCGTGATACCAGCAGGCAATGCGGTCCCCGAGGTTCCAGCCCATCGACAGGCGCGCACCGCGATGCGGACAGCGGTCCTCCAGCGCCTGAACCTGGCCATCTTTATTGCGCCAGACCACAATCTGCTCGCCCAGGCGGGTGATGCCCACCGGCGCAGACTGCACTTCCCAGCTCGCCAGCACCGGATACCAGAGGCCGCGCAGGCCTTTATCGAGATAGTTTTGTACGGTCGTCGTCATCGCGTTGCCCTCAGTAGCCGTTAACCTGTAAGAATGCCTGGAAGCTGGCGTCGCTCCACGGCTCGCCCTGCTGGTCGTGCATACGCACCGCGTTCAGCCCGCTTACCAGCTCCGGCAAGGTTTCAACGCCCTGCTCGAAGAGATCTTCCAGCGTCGCAATCAGCTTCACTTCCCAGCTTTCCGGCTCGCGGCTGCGGGTCTGCCAGATCAGGTTCTGGTACTCGCCCGGCTTGTGAATGGCGCCATTACCGCCCTCTGCCGGCGGGGTAAACTGGCGGCTTTCCGGCAGCGCCGGGTTGTAGTTCAGCGTGTCGCTCATGCCACGGTCTCCTCAACGAAGGTAATCTGAATCTGGTTTTCAAAGACCCGAACCGGGTATCGGTTGAGGTTGCGTCCTCCGGGGCCGTGCAGACACTGGCCGGTTTTGACGTCGAACACCGCCTCGTGCAGCGGGCATTCCACCTTGCCGTCTTCCACGAAGCCCTGACTCAGCAGGGCATAGGCGTGCGGGCATACGTCCTCCAGCGCGTAATATTCACCGTCGATCAGGTAAACGCCGATCTCTTTACCGTCGACGTTGCCGCTAAAAGGGAAATCTTCCTGTACTTGCTCTGCGTCACATACGCCTATCCAGCTCATCACGATCCTCCAGGCTTTTGTTTCATATATGAAACTCTGTTTCTTATTTAATACGGTCAATATAAAAGCGATGAATGTTTCGTCAAGCGACAATGTGACGAATTTGTTAATCAATCAGCAATTAATTAACTAAGTGTGCAAGGGATCACGAAAAAATGCAGCGATATGAAATTTTCATTATTGCAGCGTGAGAAATACGTTTTTTTGATGGTCTCTTATTTTGAATAAAACAGATTGACTTCTTTTCTTTTTACTCTCTAAAAATAAATGAACGTCACCTCTTTCATGTTTCACCTGTGAAACTTATTTTTTATTTATCTTTATTAAACAAAGAGTTTCACAGGTGAACCATTTTAGCTCCGTGACAATCACATTG
>NZ_JBLVXX010000029.1:0-67312 GCF_048283985.1 Enterobacter cloacae complex sp. 6730903
TGACGAAAGCAGGTATGCCTGAAAGCGTGCGTATTGCCTGAAAACACAACCCGCTACGGGGGAGACTTACCCGAAATCTGATTTATTCAACAAAGCCTCTTTTCTTTTAAAAATAAATTATTCAGATTTATTTTCTATTGATTTAATGAGGTAGGGAATGACAGAAAGTGCTTTGCTTTTGCGAGAGGCATTTAATGAATCGGTTAACTATATGACATGGTCTTTTTATTCACTGATAACTGCTTACGTTTCGATGGCTTTTTATGATAGAGTTGAGGTTAAGACCCGAATAAATAATTATCTGAATAAGTTACTTTTCGTGATTGCTATGTCCGTTTTTATCCCAAATATGTACTTTGTTTCAATGGTGTTCAGTCAGAAGTTAGGCACCGCAGCTGGCGTTGCGTCATTCATTATTGGGCTACTTTTCATGATGTTAAACTCGGCGCCTGTAATTACTGGTATCGTACAGCAGCGCAAAGATTGAGTTTTATGAGTATAGTCAGTTGGGTTTTCATCTGTTTTATCAGACTTAGAAAAATGAAATCTTTCAATTCATTGATTTTAAACGCAAAAAAATTTCTAAATGATCAGAATTATAGGGTGCTCGCTCTGTTCGATCACCGAACACGAAGGCCGTATTATTCAGAGCCGTTCCGAAGAGTCGATTGTTAACGAGATCGAAGCGATTCGCGACACGGTGCCGGGCTTTACCGGCGTGATCTCCGATCTGGGTGGTCCAACGGCCAACATGTATATGCTGCGCTGTAAATCGCCGCGCGCCGAGCAGACCTGCCGTCGTCTCTCCTGCGTCTATCCGAGCATTTGCGAGCATATGGACACCAACCACGAGCCGACGATCAACCTTTACCGTCGCGCCCGTGATCTGAAAGGCATCAAGAAGATCCTGATCGCCTCCGGCGTGCGTTACGACATTGCGGTGGAAGATCCGCGCTACATCAAAGAGCTGGCGACGCACCACGTTGGCGGTTATCTGAAGATCGCCCCGGAGCACACCGAAGAAGGCCCGCTGTCCAAAATGATGAAGCCGGGCATGGGCAGCTATGACCGCTTTAAACAGCTGTTTGATACCTATTCAAAACAGGCGGGGAAAGAGCAGTATCTGATCCCATACTTCATCTCCGCACACCCCGGCACCCGTGATGAAGACATGGTGAACCTGGCGCTGTGGCTGAAGCAGCGTCGATTCCGTCTGGATCAGGTGCAGAACTTCTACCCGTCGCCGCTCGCCAACTCGACGACCATGTATTACACCGGCAAAAACCCGCTGAGTAAGATTGGTTATAAGAGCGAAGACGTGGTGGTGCCGAAAGGGGATAAACAGCGCCGTCTGCATAAAGCGCTGCTGCGCTATCACGATCCGAAAAACTGGCCGCTGATCCGTCAGGCGCTGGAAGAGATGGGGAAAAAGCACCTGATCGGCTCGCGTCGTGATTGCCTGGTGCCTGCGCCAACGCTGGAAGAGATGCGCGAAGCGCGCCGCCAGAACCGCAACACGCGCCCGGCACTGACCAAGCACACGCCGATTGCGCATCAGCGTTCGAACGGTGGTACGGGAACGAAGAAGAACGTAAAACGTAAGACCGGTTAAACCTGTAACAATGCCCGGTGGCGCTGCGCTTACCGGGCCTACAGGTCTAACCCTCTCCCCTCCGGGGAGAGGGCAGGGTGAGGGGATCACCCGCCAAACTGATCCGGGTCCGGCCCAAGCCGTTTGCCCTGATCCAGCTTCGCAATTTCACCCAGCTCGTCTTTATCCAGGCGGAAATCCCAGACGTCGAAGTTCTCGGCGATACGCGATGGCGTGACCGATTTCGGGATCACCACCAGACCGCTATCCAGATGCCAGCGAATGACGATCTGCGCCGGGGTTTTACCGTACTTATCCGCCAGTTCACGGATGATTTTCTGGTCAAACACCCCTTCGCCGCCCTGGGCCAACGGGCTCCAGGATTCGGTCTGGATCTTGTGCGTGGCGTTCCATGAATGAAGCTGGCGCTGCTGCATCAGCGGATGCAGCTCAATCTGGTTAATCACCGGCGCGACGCCCGTTTCATCAATCAGGCGTTGCAGATGATGAACCTGGAAATTACAGACGCCGATGCTTTTTATCAGCCCCTCTTTTTGCAGTTCAATCATCCCTTTCCAGGCATCAACGTAATGGTCGATAGCCGGTACCGGCCAGTGCATGAGATAAAGATCGACGAAATCGAGCTGGAGTTTCTCCAGACTCTCCTGCAACGCTTCGCGGGGACGCTTTTGATCGTCGTTCCACAGCTTGGTGGTGATGAACAGCTCATCCCGGGGAACGCCAGCGCTGGCAAGCGCTTTTCCCACGCCGTCCTCGTTTTTATAGGCGGCGGCGGTATCGATGGACCGATAGCCGACTTCCAGGGCTTTATGAATGGCGGAGACGACCTCGTCGTTACCGGCTTTCCATACACCTAGCCCCAGCTGGGGCATCACGTTGCCGTCCTGTAGCTTGATTACGGTTTGGTTTGCCATTTTTCCTCCTTCAGGTGCTCATCGCCGGAGGGAACCTCCGACGATGTGATGTGCATTAAGTCTGGACGAAATGTCAAAAAACGAAAGTCAGGAACCTAAAAACGCTTAACGTGCCGCTTCGTAAATACGACGGCTGACGTCCAGGGTGATGTCGCCATGCTCGCCGATCTGCGTCATGCCGTGTGCTTCCAGTTTCGCCAGCAGGGCAGGGATGGAGCTGCCGTCCAGGCCGTAGCCAGAGAGACGCGTTGGCACGCCCAGGCTTTCAAAGAAGTGACGGGTGGCTTCAATCGCGGCATCGATACGCGCATCGTCGGAACCGTCGGTGATGTTCCACACGCGTTCGGCGTACTGGAGCAGTTTGGCGCGTTTAGCGTCACGTTTTTCGTTCCACAGCGCAGGCAGAACCACCGCCAGCGTCTGGGCGTGATCCAGTCCGTGCATCGCCGTCAGCTCATGGCCGAGCATGTGGGTAGCCCAGTCCTGCGGCACGCCTGCGCCGATCAGGCCGTTCAGCGCCTGGGTGGCAGCCCACATCACGTTGGCACGCACGTCGTAGTTTTCAGGCTCTTTCAGCGCTTTCGGACCTTCTTCAATCAGCGTCAGCAGAATGCCTTCCGCGAAACGATCCTGAATTTTGGCGTTCACCGGGTAAGTGACGTACTGCTCAACGGTGTGAACAAAGGCGTCGACCACGCCGTTCGCCACCTGACGCGCAGGCAGGGTATAGGTGTAAACCGGATCGAGGATCGCGAACACGGGCTGAACGTGTTCGTTCATAAAGGCCTGCTTGTCACCGGTGGTTTTACGGGAGATGACCGCGCCTTTGTTGGACTCAGAACCGGTGGCCGGCAGCGTCAGCACGGAGCCCATCGGGATCGCACTGCTGATGTCGCTGCCGCCCGTTTCCAGAATATGCCACGGGTCGATGCCGTCAGCGTAATGCGCCGCCGCCGCGATGAATTTGGTGCCGTCCAGCACGGAACCGCCGCCCACCGCCAGCAGGAAGGTGATTTGCTCCTCACGGGCGATTTTTACCGCGTTCATCAGCGTTTCATAAGACGGGTTAGGCTCGATACCGCCGAACTCGCGCACGTCCAGGCCTTCCAGAGCGCTGTACACCTGATCCAGTACGCCGGTTTTTTTCACGCTGCCGCCGCCGTAGGTAATCAGGACGCGTGCGTCCGTCGGGATTTGCGCGCGCAGGTCAGCGATAGCGTTTTTACCAAATAGAATGCGGGTTGGGGTGTGAAGATTAAAGTTGTTCATGGCTTGTTCCCTGTAGTGGGTAAAAAATCGTGGTGGCGCAGAAGGCAACCTGATGCTGCTCATTGTGGCGGGCAGGCGCTATCCTCTCAATGCACATTCCTGCCGATGTCTTGCCCATTTCTACAGCGCGCTGGAGAAACGGTAAGAAAATGCGCACACTGTCAGCGTCGGAAACCGTACCCGGAGTAACTGAAAATGAACCGTGAAGCCATCTGCCGCCAGCTAACGTCGCAGATTAAAAGACTGATAGATAACGGAAATGATTCGGCTGAGCTGCTGCCGGATATCCGATTGCTCTACGGTACTCAGCCCGGAACGCGCACCCCGGTGATGTATCAGCCCGGCATCGTGTTTCTCTTTTCTGGCCATAAGATTGGCTATATCAATGAGCGCGTGTTCCGTTACGACACCAATGAATATCTGCTTCTGACAGTACCTTTACCCTTCGAATGTGAAACTTTCGCGACAGAGGAGGTACCGCTGGCCGGGATCCGCGTCAACGTCGACATCCTCCAGTTGCAGGAGCTGCTGATGGAGATTGGGGAGGACGAGCTTTTCCGGCCGTCGATGGCGGCAAGCGGTATCAACTCCGCGACCCTGTCGGAGGAAATTCTCTGCGCGATTGAACGCCTGTTAGACGTGATGGAAAGGCCGCTGGATGCACGTATTCTCGGAAAACAGATTATCCGCGAAATTCTTTACCATGTGCTGCTGGGACCGGGCGGCGGGGCGCTGCTGGCGCTGGTAAGCCGACAAACGCACTTCAGCCTGATTAGCCGCGTGCTGAAGCGCATCGAGAGCCAGTACACGGAAAACCTCAGCGTTGACCAGCTGGCAGCGGAAGCCAATATGAGCGTCTCGGCGTTTCACCATAACTTTAAATCCGTCACCAGCACGTCGCCGTTGCAGTACCTCAAAACCTACCGTCTGCATAAGGCACGGATGCTGATGATCCACGATGGCATGAAGGCCAGCGCCGCGGCGATGCGGGTCGGGTATGAAAGCGCGTCGCAGTTTAGTCGGGAGTTTAAGCGTTACTTCGGCGTCACGCCGGGGGAAGATGCGTCACGTATAAGAACCATGCAGGGAGCCTGAGGGGAAACGGAGGCCGGGTAAGCGGTAGCGCCACCCGGCTTTTGTTTATGCGCTGCAATACTTTTTCTTAATCACCACCGCAATGGTACCCACCAGCCCTGCAACCAGCAGGAAAATCGGCAGGATCATCAGGAAAGTCATCACCTGGTCTTCATGGTGCTTAACAAAGGGGATCATATTCAGCGCGTAGCCGAGCGTGGTGACCACGCCCACCCAGAGCAGGGCGCTCAACCAGTTGAAGAACTGGAAGCGGCGGTTAGAGAGGCCTGAAATACCCGCCATGGTAGGCAACAGGGTGCGAACAAACGCCAGAAAACGCCCGGCAAGTAACGCCAGCAGGCCGTGGCGGTCAAACATGCAGGTTGCACGCTGATGATATTTATGCGGCAGCTGCGCCAGCCAGCCTTTCACCACGCGGGTGTTTCCAAGCCAGCGCCCTTGCAGGTAGCTCAGCCAACAGCCGAGACTGGCCGCAGAGGTGAGGATCACCATTGTCGGTGCGAAGTCCATCACGCCCTTGCCGATTAACGCCCCCGCGAGCAGGAGCAGGCTGTCACCGGGTAAAAATGAGGCTGGCAGTAATCCATTTTCCAGAAACAGCGTCGCGAACATCACGAAATAGACAATCCCGACGACATGCGGGTCCGCCAGCGCGGCAAAATCGTGTTGCCAGAGCGCCGTGATGATATTTTGAATAACAGCCATGGACTTTCCTGTGGAACAGCAGATATAACGCTATTGTACTCCCAATTTTGCCTGTCGGGGTTGATCGCAGGCGCATCTCATACAGACTTTTCTGCTTGCGGTGTTCAGAATTGCGTCCGGGGAGTACATTTCAGCCAGCACTTTACACGATGCGCTCAAATCCTGCCGATAAATCCGCAATTAAATCGTCCACATTTTCCAGCCCGATATGCAGGCGGATTAAGGTCCCCTCGAAGTCCACCTCGCCGCCCGGGCGCAGGGCCGCAATCTGCTCCGGCTGATTGGGCAGGATCAGCGATTCAAACCCACCCCATGAATAGGCCATGCTGAAGAGGGTAAAGTTATCCAGATAGCTTGCCAGTTCGGCGTCATTCAGGCGCTTTTTAAGAACGAATGAGAACAACCCGCTGCTGCCCGTAAAGTCACGTTGCCAGTATTCGTGGCCCTTGCTGCCCGGCAGCGCCGGATGGTTAACGCGCTCCACCTGCGGATGCAGCGCCAGCCACTGTGCAATTTGCAGGCTGCTTTCGTGATGCTGACGCAGACGCACGCCGAGTGTACGGATGCCCCGGCTGGTCATGTAGGCGGTATCGGCATCCACCATCTGGCCCATCAGGTAGGCGTTTTCACGCAATTGATCCCAGCAGCGGGCGTTAGATACCGCCGTACCGATCATGCCGTCGGAATGGCCAATCAGGTATTTGGTCGCCGCCTGAATGGAGATATCGATGTCAAATTCCAGGGCTTTAAATAGCACACCTGCCGCCCAGGTGTTGTCGATCATGATGATCGCTTCCGGCGCTATGCTGCGCACCGCCTTCACGATGGCCGGGACGTCATGCACTTCCATGGTGATGGAGCCGGGAGATTCCAGGAACACAACGCGCGTGTTGGGCTGAATAAGCCCGGCAATACCTGCCCCAATCAGCGGATCGAACCAGCTGGTGGTGACGCCGAGCTTGCTGAGTATTTTGGTGCAGAAGTCCTGGCTTGGCTCGTAAGCGGTATTGGTCATCAGGACGTGGTCACCCTGTTCCACAAACGCCAGAATGGTATTGGCGACCGCCGCCGCGCCGCACGGGAACAGCGCGCAGCCCGCGCCGCCCTCCAGTTCGCACATGGCTTCCTGCAACGAGAAATGGGTTAACGTGCCACGACGACCGTAAAACAGCCCGCCCTTCGCGCGATTACGCGTAGCGATTTTTTTATCTTCAACGGTATCAAACACCAGCGAGGAGGCGCGCTGGATCACGCTGTTGACCGAGCCCTGCGTGTATTTTTTACTGCGTCCTGCCTGCACCAGCGTGGTCTCAAGCTGCTTTTTAGTCATGTTCGCTAACCCTATTTTTATACGTCTGGACGTCCAGACTACCACGATTGTCAGAATGTGCATCCGGATGCTTATCGAATAAGCAGAAAATATTATCAAAAATTCGCATAAGAAATTTTTACTGCGTAAGCGCAAGGAAAGTGAGCGAAAATTACGGCACTATGTAAATACTAATGAGAACTACTATCAATTCGACGACGTTTTGATATTATTACGTTCAGATTTTGTGATTTGCGTCCTGGAGATACAGAGTGGGTAATAATTTGATGCAGACGGATCTCTCCGTTTGGGGCATGTATCAACATGCTGACATCGTAGTTAAGATTGTGATGATCGGCCTGATTCTGGCGTCCGTGATCACCTGGGCTATCTTCTTCAGCAAGAGCGCCGAACTTCTTTCACAAAAACGCCGCCTCAAGCGTGAGCAGAAGCAGCTGGCGGAAGCCCGCTCTCTGGATCAGGCTTCTGATATCACCTCATCCTTCCATGCGAAAAGCCTGACTACTCTGTTAGTAAACGAAGCGCAGAACGAGCTGGAACTCTCCGCAGGCAGTGAAGATAACGAAGGCATTAAAGAGCGTACCGGCTTCCGTCTGGAGCGTCGCGTTGCGGCCGTGGGTCGTCATATGGGCCGCGGTAACGGCTACCTGGCGACTATCGGCGCCATCTCCCCGTTCGTCGGCCTGTTCGGTACCGTCTGGGGCATCATGAACAGCTTTATCGGTATCGCCCAGACGCAGACCACTAACCTTGCGGTCGTCGCGCCGGGTATCGCAGAAGCGCTGCTGGCCACGGCTATCGGTCTGGTTGCCGCTATCCCGGCGGTTGTTATCTATAACATCTTCGCGCGCATGATTGGCAGTTACAAAGCCACACTGGGTGACGTTGCCGCGCAGGTTCTGCTGCTGCAAAGCCGCGATCTGGATCTGAACGCCAGCGCCGTTAAACCGGTTCATGCGGCGTCCAAACTGCGCGTAGGTTGATTGTATGGCAATGCGTCTTAATGAAAATCTGGACGATAACGGTGAAATGCATGAGATCAACGTGACGCCGTTTATCGACGTCATGCTGGTTCTGCTGATTATCTTTATGGTTGCCGCACCGCTGGCGACGGTGGACGTGAAGGTGAATCTGCCTGCGTCCTCCAGCCAGCCGCAGCCGCGTCCGGAAAAACCTATCTACCTGTCCGTGAAGGCCGATAAGTCCATGTTCCTGGGCAACGATCCGGTAACGGATGCCTCGGTTATTCCGGCGCTGGACCAGCTGACCGGCGGCAAGAAAGACACCACCGTCTTCTTCCGCGCGGATAAAACCGTCGATTATGAAACCATGATGAAGGTAATGGACACGCTGCATCAGGCGGGATACCTGAAGATTGGTCTGGTCGGCGAAGAGAAAGCGGCCGCGAAGTAAAACGAAGGCTTTTGCCGCCTTCCCTGCCGGGTGGCGGCGTCGCCTTACCCGGCCTGCATTCCGCAACAATCATTGTTGACTCACACTGAAGGCGCCGTCGGCGCCTCTTCATCAAGCGCTACACAGGTCACATTTGAAGTACGGTAATGACCTTCCGAGAGTTTCCGGGTCAGGCGCAGGGTGGCTGTCTCGCGTGCCAGCAGGTACTGATAGTTGGCCTCCAGTCGCCCGAGGATCTTCTCTTTAAGCTCAGGGCGCTGCTCAATAATGGCGTTCATCACCGCGCCGTAAATCTCCTCCTTGGCCTGCAAGGCGTAAATCTCCCGACGGTTCTGCCATTTCAGGCGCACCAGCGTGGCCGGAATCGAAACCAAATCCTGCGTAATTCGCGTCATCTCGTCATTTTTTATCTTTTTCAGGGCGTCGAGATTCTGCTTTAAGATAAATTCATCGCTTTTCTTATCATCTAAAGTCAAATAAACGTTATTACCGCTATCATCATTCACGTTAATCTTCCCCCAGGTTATAAAAAATGGGATTGTTTTTTTCACGCGTAATTAAATTAAGCCAAATTTCATTGCCAGCTTCATTTATTTGCTGCGTTTTCTCGGCCATTATTTGACTTAGCGTCTGGGCGTCTATTTCCCCTTCGGCCTGTAAATCATTCAGCAGATGAACTAAGGCTTCAATCTTGATGGCGCGAAATAAACGCTCTTTTAAATGGCGATCGTGCTCTTCCAGCACCATATTACGGGATTTGCCGGTGCGCGAAACACCAATTAATATATCGGCTTCATAGTCGGAGAGTTTTCTTTTTCCTTGAGTGAAATTCGCCTCTTTATCTGCTTCCGTCGAAGGCTGTTCCACAGGCGTAATGTGGTACTTTGCCGGGACAATATTGTCGGGCAGCATTTTAATTTCCTTTAATTTCAAAAGGGTGGGGTTGGAAAAAGGGTGAGATTCGTTGACAATATCATGAGGCAATTTTAAAATCAAAAAAAATGGAGCCTACCCATGAACAGCATTTTCTTCACGGTCATAACGTTACTATTACTGACCGCTGGCGTGCTTTTATTGATGCAAGAGTTCAATAAAACGAAAGTGTCAAAAGACGCCAGTGAACCGCCGCAGCCTGAATTGATGTCGAAAGAGGAGGGGGAAGATCATTTCTCCGTATTGATGAACGCCGTGACGCCGGTCTGGTACTGGCGAGTGAATCACGAATATATCGATTTTCTCCATGCGACAATTAAGCGAATGAAAATGGCCGAAATTAATGATACGCCCGGCCTGTTTGACGCGCAGCGCCGTTGTAGCGACCTTAATTCGGCGGTCTATAAATATTACGACAATATCAAAAAGCGCTGTCTGAATGGCGAGAAGGTGTCGTACTCCGATTTAGACGTATTAAATCTGCGCCAGTGTTTTCGCGAGTTTAGCCTGGAAGCCTACCCGGAACTGGTCGCGCTGGTCTGGCCGGAGTATGCGCGTCCGGATGTGGATCCCAACGAGGTATAGTTGAGATATACTCAGCGCTGGTTTCGTTTGCAGACAGGATTTTATGGAACGCTTCTTTGAAAACGCAATGTATGCCTCTCGCTGGCTGCTCGCACCCGTCTATTTTGGTCTCTCCCTGGCGCTGATCGCCCTGACGATCAAGTTCTTCCAGGAGATATTCCACGTCCTGCCAAACATTTTCTCCGTGGCAGAAGCCGATTTGATTCTGGTTCTGCTGTCGCTGGTGGATATGACGCTGGTGGGAGGATTACTGGTGATGGTGATGTTCTCCGGTTATGAGAATTTCGTCTCTCAGCTTGATATCGCCGAGCACAAAGAAAAGCTCAACTGGCTGGGGAAAATGGATGCTTCATCGCTGAAGAATAAAGTCGCGGCGTCGATTGTGGCAATTTCGTCTATTCACCTGTTACGCGTCTTTATGGACGCGAAAAACGTCCCGGATAATAAGCTGATGTGGTATGTGATTATCCACCTGACGTTTGTGCTGTCGGCGTTTGTGATGGGGTATCTGGATAAGATCAGTAAGAAATAAATTCACCATGCCCCTCACCCTAACCCTCTCCCTGTGGGAGAGGGCCGGGGTGAGGGCAGCAGGCCGCACTATTTATTTATCCGACGAGGCCTGCCACAAATTCAGCTCACCATCCGCAACGTGCTGGTCAATCCGCGTCAGTTCATCTTCGCTAAAGCGCAGGTTATTCAGCGCCTGAACGTTCTCTTCCAGCTGCTCCGGGCGGCTCGCGCCAATCAGCACCGACGTTACACGCTCATCTTTCAACAGCCAGCTTAGCGCCATCTGCGCCATCGTCTGCCCGCGCGCGTGCGCCATCTCGTTCAGCAGACGAAGGCTGCTCAGGTTGGCTTCCGTTAGCATTTTCTCCGTCAGGCCGCGCACTTTTTTCCCTTCGCGCTGCATACGTGAACCGTCCGGAATACCGTTCAGGTATTTTCCGGTGAGCAGGCCCTGTGCCAGCGGGGTAAAGGCGATACAGCCCGTTCCGTTTTTCTCCAGCGCGTCCAGCAGGCCGGTCTTGTCGACCCAGCGGTTAAGCAGGTTGTAAGACGGCTGGTGGATCAAAAGCGGGATCTTCCATTCGCGCAGCAATTCGGCCATTACCGCCGTGCGTTCCGTGGAGTAGGACGAAATGCCGACGTACAGCGCTTTTCCGCTCTGCACCGCGTGTGCCAGCGCGGCGGCGGTCTCTTCCATCGGCGTGTTTTCGTCTACGCGGTGAGAATAGAAAATATCCACATACTCCACACCCATGCGTTTCAGGCTCTGGTCGAGGCTGGCGAGCAGGTATTTACGTGAACCGCCCGAACCATACGGTCCTGGCCACATGTCGTAGCCCGCTTTGGTGGAGATGATCAGCTCGTCACGATACCCGGCAAAATCCTCCCGCAGCAGGCGGCCAAAATTCTCTTCAGCGCTGCCCGGAGGGGGGCCGTAGTTGTTGGCAAGGTCAAAGTGGGTAATGCCGAGATCGAAGGCCTTACGCAATAGCGCGCGCTGGGAATCGAGCGGCTGAACGTGACCGAAGCTGTGCCACAGGCCCAGCGACAGTGCCGGTAAGCGCAGGCCGCTTTTGCCGCAGTATCGGTACTGCATGTTTTCGTATCGGCCGGTGTAAGGGTGCCAGGACATGATGTCTCCTTTCTTGTCGGTGAATTTTCGAAACAACGTTTTCATTCTATGCCGACTCGATAACAAAAAAGTATATTTTCTGCGGTATCTGCCGATAACGAGGGAAGTACTCGCCTCTGGGCGAATTCACCCTCACGGCAAGGAATACTCAATGAAGATGCTTCGTAATTTCACCATCCGTTTCGTCATGCTGACGATACTGGGGATCTTTTGTGTCATGTGGGCAGGCGTGGGGCTTTACAGCACCTGGTCTCTGTCTCGTGTTTCTGATGGTAATGACGTTGACCGCCAGCTGGTCCGGCAAATGACGGTGCTGAGCCAGGGCAACGATCAGTATTTCCGTTTCGTCACCCGCCTGAGCCGGGCGATGGAAGTTAAAGCGGCGGGCGGCACGCCGGACCTGGCTCCTGCTCAGCAGGCGCTGGATAACATGAGTAAAAAGCTGGCAGAGATGAAAGCTATCTCCCCCGGCCCGATGGATGAAAAGGTATCTGCACAGGTGATTTCCACCTGGCAGGCGCTGCTCGATCGGGGCGTGACGCCGCAGATGGCGCAGGCGAAGCAGGCGACGCTCGAAGGCTATCGTCAGCATGCCAACAACGTCACGCCGCCGCTAAGCCGTGCATTCGGGTCAGCGGCTGAGAACTTTAACAACACCGCGGCGAAGGCGCTCGACAGCACGCGCGTGGTGGTCGACGGCCTCACCAGCATGACCCGGACGGTGATTATCACCGCCACGATCGTGGGTCTGTTGATCCTGCTGTTCACCGACCGCTACCTGGTGGCGATACTGGTAAAACCGCTGGATCGTATCCGTCAGCAGTTCCGCCAGATTGCGCAGGGCGATCTCAGCCAGCCGATTGAATCCTTTGGCCGCAACTGCGTGGGGCAACTGGTGCCGCTGCTGAGCGCCATGCAGGACAGCCTGCGGGAAGCGGTCAGCACGATTCGTTCCGGCAGCGAGAATATCTGGCGCGGGGCAACGGAGATCTCCAGCGGGAATAACGATCTCTCCTCGCGTACCGAAGAGCAGGCCGCCGCGCTGGAAGAGACCGCGGCCAGCATGGAGCAGCTAACCGCAACGGTGAAGCTGAACGCTGAAAGCGCGCGTCAGGCCAGCCAGCTTGCGGATGTCGCCTCCAGTACGGCCAGCCGCGGCGGGTCGCTGGTGGAAGATGTGGTTACGACCATGAGCGGCATTTCGGACAGCTCGAAAAAAATCGCTGAAATCACTACCGTCATCAACAGCATCGCCTTCCAGACCAATATTCTGGCGCTGAACGCCGCGGTGGAAGCGGCCCGGGCCGGGGAGCAAGGGCGTGGCTTTGCGGTCGTGGCGGGTGAGGTGCGTAATCTGGCCAGCCGCAGCGCGAATGCGGCCAAAGAGATCGAAGGGCTGATTGCAGATTCCGTTGCCCGCGTGGAGCAGGGGGCGCAGCTGGTGAACGATACCGGCACCACGATGGAAGCGATCCTGCGCGACGTGACGGAAGTGACCGTCATTATGAAGCAGATCGCCACCGCGTCAGAGGAGCAGAGCAAAGGAATTTCTCAGGTTGGCGTTGCCATCACGCAGATGGACGGCGTGACCCAGCAGAACGCCTCGCTGGTGGAGCAGGTTTCCGCCGCCGCCGCCGCACTGGAACGGCAGACCGAAGAACTCCAGCGCTCAGTGCAGAAATTCCGTCTCTCCGCGTAACCTCATCGTGTCAGGCCGTCTCTGGCGGCCTGACGTTTATCGCTCTGAATAATCTGTGTCACCTGCGACAGCTGACCAATTTTCACTTCGCTTGCCCGCATAAATTTACTTTTGTCGATCAGCAGCAGCGACTGGCTGGCGCGGTTTAACAGCAGCGCCTTAAAGCCCGCGTTGTGCTCGGACGGATCCCAGAGGACGCCATGCTCATCGACCCCTTCACACGAGAAGATGAACAGATCGATCTCCAGCCCTTTTAGCTGCGTCACCAGCGCCGGATTAACATAGCAGCGATACTTACGCTCAAGCGTTCCGCCGGAGCAGATAAGCGTGATCCGCTCGCGCTTTGCCATCTCGTGGCAGATAGGCAGGCTGTTGGTAAATACGGTGAGGTCGATGTCCGGCAACTGGCGCGCCAGATGAAAGCAGGTTGAGCTGGCGTCGAGGGCGATGGTCATCCCTTCGCTGATCCAGCCCAGCGCGTGGCGGGCAATATCGGCTTTGTCGGCATAATGGCTTTTCAGGCGTGCGCCAAAGGGTTCACCGCTGTCGCGGCTGTCCGGGTGAATCAGACGCGCGCGCCCGTGCTGGCGCAGAAGCTTCCCCTGCTGCTGTAACGACTTCAGATCCCGGCGGATCGTCTCTTTGCTGACGGAGAGCTTTTCAGCCAGCACCTCGGTAGTCAGCCAGTCGCTTTGACTCAGCAGGGTGATAAGGCTCTGCTGTCGGGTCGCTTTTAGCGTCTGGTCTGACATACGAGGCTCCTTGCGCACGCGTGCTGACGCATTTTTCTCATCGCGGAAGAAGGGCGGCGAACCGCCCGGTCATTGATCAGGCCTGACGTTTATCTTCCGTCTGGGTATCGAAGTCGCTTCCAGAATGGCGCTCATGCAACTGCTCGTTCAGCTCGCCGTTGGTACGGTTAACAATGCGCCCGCGTTTAACAGCCGGACGATTCGCCACATCTTTTGCCCAGCGCTGCACGTTGGTGTACTTCCCGGCATCCAGGAACTCGGCGGCGTTATACACGCTGCCCAGCGCCACGCAGCCAAACCATGGCCAGACTGCCATATCCGCAATGGTATATTCCTCACCCGCTACGTAACGACCGCGCGCCAGCTGTTTGTCCAGCACGTCGAACAGGCGTTTAGCTTCCATGGTGAAGCGATCGATAGCGTACTCAATCTTCACTGGTGCGTAGTTATAGAAGTGGCCAAAACCGCCGCCGAGGAACGGGGCCGCGCCCTGTAACCAGAACAGCCAGTTCAGGGTTTCCGTTCGTCCTGCCGGATCTTTTGGCAGGAAGTGACCAAATTTCTCGGCCAGATAGAGCAGGATATTGCCGGATTCGAAGACGCGCGTCGGCGGGGTGGTAGAGTGGTCACGCAGCGCCGGGATCTTCGAGTTCGGGTTCACGTCGACAAAACCGCTGGAGAACTGATCGCCCTCACCAATGCGGATTAACCATGCGTCGTATTCCGCGCCCGTCACGCCCAGCGCCAGCAGCTCTTCCAGCATGATGGTCACTTTCTGTCCATTCGGCGTACCGAGAGAGTACAGCTGGAGCGGGTGCGCGCCCACAGGTAGCTCTTTCTCGTGCGTCGCGCCCGAGACGGGACGGTTGATATTGGCGAACGCGCCGCCGTTATTCTGTTTCCATTCCCACACTTTCGGTGGCTGATAGGTGTTATCTGACATGTTGGCCTGCCTTTTTGGTGTTGTGTTGAGGCAGTGTAGCAGGAGATGCAGGAACCGTTTAACGATGCGAGCGTAATGGGCAGGGCGGGTGTATGATAACGCCACCTCTGTCAGTTAATTACAACGTGCAGACGACGACAACCCCACAAAAAAATTGCCGCCTGCCTGTTTTAGGTTGGACACATGCGTAAAGGAACGTTAAGCAGTGACGCACCCTTCGGGACGTTATTAGGTTATGCGCCGGGTGGCGTGGCGATTTACTCTTCAAATTACGGCAGTCTCGATCCGCGTCGCTACCCGGAAGACGCGGAATTCCGCAGCTATATCGGCAACGAATACATGGGCCATAAATGGCAGTGCGTTGAATTTGCGCGCCGTTTCCTGTTTCTCAATCACGGATTTGTCTTTACCGACGTCGGGATGGCGTGGGAGATCTTCTCCCTGCGTTTTTTGCGCCAGGTGGTAAACGACAATATTTTGCCGCTACAGGCCTTTGCCAATGGCTCAAAACGCGCGCCGCAGGCCGGTGCGCTGCTCATCTGGCAAAAGGGCGGTGAGTTTCATGAGACCGGCCACGTCGCCGTCATTACCCAGCTGCTGGATGACAGAGTGCGCATTGCCGAGCAGAACGTTATTCACTCCCCGCTGCCGATGGGGCAGCAGTGGACCCGCGAGCTGCGTCTGAGCGTGGAGGACGGTTGCTATACGCTTCATGACACGTTCAACGATACCGAGATCCTCGGCTGGATGATCCAGACGGAGGAGACGGAACACAGTATTCCTCAGCCGGAGATCGACGGTGAACTGCTGAAAATCAGCGGCGCGCGATTGAAGAACAACCGTCAGTTCGACGGAAAATGGCTCAATGAAAACGACGCCCTGCAACAGGCGTACGTTCGCGCCAACGGCCACGTTATCAACAACGATCCCTGCCAGTACTTCACCATTACCGAAAGCGCCGAGCAGGAGCTGATCAAAGCCACCAACGAACTGCATCTGATGTACCTTCATGCCACCGACAAGGTGCTGAAAGACGACAGCTTACTCGCGCTTTTCGACATCCCGAAAATTCTCTGGCCGCGTCTGCGCCTTTCCTGGCAGTGGCGTCGTCACCATATGATCACCGGTCGTATGGATTTCTGCATGGATGAACGCGGCATCAAGGTTTACGAGTACAACGCGGATTCCGCCTCCTGCCATACCGAGGGCGGGCTCATTCTTGAAGAGTGGGTGAAAAACGGCTATCGCGGCACCGGCCACAATCCGGCGGAAGGCTTGCTGGAGGAGCTGACCGGCGCATGGAAGCACAGCCACGCGCGGCCGTTCGTCCATATCATGCAGGACAACGATATCGAAGAGGATTACCACGCGCTCTTTATTCAGCGCTCGCTGATCCAGGCCGGGTTTGAAACCAAAATCCTGCATGGACTGGGGGCGCTGAGCTGGGATGCCGCCGGGCAACTGATTGATGATGAAGGCCGTCACGTCAACTGCGTATGGAAAACCTGGGCGTGGGAAACGGCGATTGAGCAGATCCGCGAGGTGAGCGAAACCGAGTACGCCGCCGTGCCTATCCGTACCGGTCACCCGCAAGGTGAAGTGCGCCTGATTGACGTCCTGCTGCGCCCGGAAGTGCTGGTCTTTGAACCGCTGTGGACGGTGATCCCAGGTAACAAGGCGATCCTGCCGGTGCTGTGGCAGCTGTTCCCGAACCACCGTTACCTGCTGGATACCGATTTTGAGGTTAACGATCTGCTCAAACGGACCGGTTATGCCGTTAAACCGATCGCCGGACGCTGCGGGAGCAATATCGATCTGATCGGCGCCCAGGATGAACTGCTGGACCAGTCCAGCGGCAAGTTTGTTGACCGCAAAAATATCTACCAGCAGCTATGGTGCCTGCCGAAGGTTGACGGCAGATACATTCAGGTCTGCACCTTTACCGTGGGCGGGAACTATGGCGGAACCTGTCTGCGCGGGGATGATTCGCTGGTGGTGAAGAAAGAGAGCGATATTGAACCGCTGATTGTGGTGAAAGATAAATAACGTCTCCCTGTTATAAAAACACCCCCGCAGGGCATGTTGCGGGGGCGTTTCACTACTGCTCTTCCTCTTCCTGCTGCTCGCTGATCTTCAAATCAATGATCCGGCCAATCTGGTCATGGTAAACCGTCAGCAGGTTGTACTGGCTCATCTCGGACATAATTTGCGGCGTGACGTTAAAACTTTGGGCAAGCTCGTCATGGCGCAACATTTCCGGATGACGCCGCCTCACATGTGCGCGGCGGCGATTGTACTGATACCACAGGATCAGCAGCCAGCCGTTGAACGCGGCAATCAGCAGATAGACCAGCACCGTATTAAAGGAGGCGATAATCACGCTCCAGCGGTGATCGCCCTCCTCGGTTAACTGCATCCACAGCCTGGCGTACAGGAAAAACAGGAATCCTCCCCAGGCTATCAGCGTTAATGCAGCATCGAAAAGACGCGGCGCCAGCCGATGTTCAGTCAAAATTAACGTATTCTCGTTCATTGGATGCTCCCTTTACCCCGGTCCGGACTGATCCAGCGCGCGCGGGCGCGTTTACGTTTAAGCATGACTTTCGGAAATGCCACGAGGGTGGTAAACAGGCCAATCATCCAGTACACCATCGGGAACCAGATTACCCAGAACAGCGAGCCTGCCACTTTCCGCTCGTAGCGCCGCTCGATATACAAACTGACGAGGAATTGCAGCAGGCACATCACGCCCAGCAGCAGCCCGGTAAACGCCGGGGGAAACAGGCTCGCAACGGCCAGGTTCGCGGGAAGAGGGATAATATGGCTGAGAATGAACAACACCACGGTCGCCCCATAGGCAAACGCCCACAGCGTTGATAGCGCGTACTCAAGAAACAGGGGCCACATGCGATGATGCTCCCAGCGGGCCATCTTGCGCAGGTTAACCAGAAACACCTCTGCACCCCCCTGCGCCCAGCGCAAACGCTGTTTCCACAGCCCCTTTAGCGTCTCCGGCATCAGGATCCAGCACAGTGCCCGCGGCTCGAAAAAGATATCCCAGTGGCGAAGCTGAAGCTTCCAGCTTATGTCGATATCCTCTGTGATCATGTCCGGGCTCCAGTACCCGACATCCGCCAGCGCCTGTCGGCGAAAGGCGGCGATGACGCCGGAGACGGTAAAGACCCGGCCATAGATCCGCTGCGTTCGCTTGATGAGGCCAATAATTGAAGAAAACTCACCCACCTGAATACGCCCAATCAGCGTTGAGCGCGTGCGAATACGCGGATTTCCGGTGACGGCCCCTACGTGGGGATACTGAATCAGCGGTGCCACCAGATACGCCGCGGTGTCGCGGTCGAGCAGGGCGTCGCCGTCAATGCAGACCAGCAGATCGCCCCGGGCCGCCGCAGCGCCGGCCTTGAGCGCCACGGCTTTCCCCTGGTTCTCCGCGAGATTAATCACCCGCAGGCGCGGCTGCTCCCGCGCCAGCTGTTGCAGTACCTCCGCCGTGTTATCAGAAGAACCGTCGTTGATGGCGATAACTTCTACATTCCAGTACCGCTGATCCAGCGCGGCGCTAATGGTCTCCCGTGCGTTGCGTTCCTCATTGAAGCAGGGAATAAGAATCGAGATTAACGGCTCACCGGCTAAGGCGGGGGCGGGTGTTGCGTTATCCCACGACCAGTGCCGTTCAAGCTGAAACCAGAAATAGAGGCCGCCGGTTACCCAGAGCACGGACATAAACAGCGGCCAGAAAAAGACAAAGTCCAGAATCAGTTCGCCGGTAAACAGCGCGGCTACGCCTAACGGCAACCCGAATACCAGACACAAAATAGAGAAGGCGATAATGCGATCAGTCATTGTCAGGATACCAGTACGAAGAAAATTCAGGCCTGATACGCGAAATATCAGGTTGGTTGTTGAGGAAGTCGTCGGGGTAATAACCGTAATTTTTGATGCCGTTCAGCTGGAGCACCCGCATCCACTCCACCAGACGTTCATCGGCTACGGCACGCTGCGGTTTCTGCGCCCAGTCCCTGGCCTGTAGCTCAAAAATCGTTTTATTCAGCGCGCCGGGGCGTGCGGCGACGGCTTTGACTAAACGCGTCAGCCAGGCATTGCTCTCTTCTGCCGGGACGGACTCCATCAGCGGCATTGCCATCGGCACCGTCCAGTCGTAGGCCGCCAGAAAATCATCGAGATTTTGCGCAAACCATGCCTCGCTTTCCGGCTCGAGAATGGGCAACGCGAACATGTTCCGCGCGGTTTTGATCTGCGGGCCACGGATGTTTTTCACCGCCTGGCTCAGGGTGCGGGTAAAGCCGATAAGTCGCTGACTCTTCTGTCGGGTCGTGTCCTGTCCGGCATCGTCAACGTCCGTCAGCACCGCGTCGTCATGAAATAAGATCCCATTGAAGCTGGCATAGCGGGCCAGATCTTCATAGATCTCCGTCACCTGCTGGCGAACCTGCGGACTCCTAGGGGAGAGCCTGATATAGGGCTCGGCGGCCACGGTCAACTCTCCCGTTTGACGATCCCGGCGCTGCACGCGCGGCAAGGCTGGACTGAGATCGAAAGAGAGAACCGGCATCCACGCGAAGACTTTCACTCCCGCGCGGGTTTGTAGCTGCCAGGCGACAAAATTAAAGAGATCGGCCCGGACCGGGAGCCGACGGTTGGGGAAATAGAGCGCATCGATCCTGCCGTCGCCCCGCGGATCCGAAAACGCCTGGAGAAACACATGGCTGATTTTCATGTCGTAGACCCGCTGGACGAGTTTGTTGATGTTTTTCGTCTGCTGGGCCGGATCGGGATCGTAGACGTAATCGAGATCGACATGCATGACGCGCACCGGGTCAAACTCCTGAACGCGGCTAACCGTGTTGGCAAAGGTTTTTATCGACGGATTTCCGGCGATCAGCAGGCGCGGGATGTTGCCGAGGTCGCGCACGTTTCCCAGCCCGTCCTCCAGGGTAAAGGCCAGCTGATAGCCCTGTTTCTGGGCGATAGCGAGCGACGTTCCGTTGGCAGCCCCATAGGGCCACACCCAGGCACGCGGCGCTTTTCCCGTCACCTGGGTGATTTTATCGGTGACTTTGCGTACGTCTGCGGCGATCCGCTGGTTGAAGTGTTCATCGGTTTCGTAATGCCCCGTCGCGTTATCATAAAAACGGCTGGCGATGGCGGGTTCACGGCTTCCCTGCGGGTTGGCCGGAATGCCGTAATGCGAGGCCCAGGTATGCGAGCCAATCTCAACCAGCGGGGACTGGCTGAGCTCGCGTACCATATCCCAGGTGGCAAAGCGATCGCGGGGCGTCATCAGACCGCCGAAGTTAACTTTTTGATTTGCCGGCGTATCCACCCAGCTGCCCACCGGCGCCCACAGCGCAGGAACGTTCCAGGCCTGAAGCAGGGGCCAGACCCGGGTGTAAAAGCTGCTGTAGCCGTCATCAAAGCTGAGCAAAACGGCTTTCGGCGGCAGCGCTTTTTTCCCTTCATGCGCATCCAGAATGTCCTGCACGCTGATGGCGTGATAGCCGTTGTGCAAAAGCCAGCTTATCTGCTCGTTTAACGCGCTGGTGCGAACGGAGAGGTAGCGCTGATCGGCGGCATCATCTTCGACGTCGTGGTAGGCCAGAACCAGAAACTGATTCTCCGGCCAGGGTTTGCTGGCCTCCAGCTGCGGCCTCTCTTCAGGGACCATAAAGGAGAGCGGCTGCGCGCAGAGGCTCGCGCTGAGGCAGAGCCAGCCGATGACGATCAGGCTTACAGAAAAACGTGTGTTCAGCATATTCATCCTTAAAAGCGTAAAGTCGCATCTAACGTGACGGAGAGATTGCTCTCGCGTTTGCCGTCGTAAGGGCGCTTATCCCAGTTCAGCATCACGCCAGTATCGACAACGTTGTTCCACTGGATGCGTTGCCCGTAACCCATCAGGGTAATGGCGCCAGGTGACTGATTTTTCTGCCAGTAGCTGCCGCCGCCTGCCACGAACTGCTGGCTCCAGAGGGTGTCGTAGTGGCGGTACATCTCATGGTCAACGGACAGGGCAGCCGTCACGGACAGATCCTGTGCCGGGTTGTAATAGAGCGTATTCCGCAGGCTGTTTTTACTGGCGGCGATCCCCGGTTCGAGATCCAGCGTCAGGGTCGGGGTCTGCCAGAGACGCTCTTTCCCAGAGAGGGTGTATTCCTGACGGCGGTTGTGGTCTGAGAAGCGGCTGACGGCGGCGTTGAACTGGTATTCACGTCGCTCGTTTTGATACCAGCGCACCCCCCCTTCACCCCGGTTGGCGCTGATCCCATTGCGTAATGCCCGTAAGGGTGTCGCGCGTGACAAGCGTTCGAGGTTACCGCTGACCTGCCAGTTATCACTCAGGCTGTAGGTTGTTGAGAGCCGTGCGCCCGGCCTGTTTGTGCCGTGATAGCGGTTGCTGGAGAGCTCGGCTTCGAGCGTGAGGTCACGGGGGCGCCACTCAACGCCGCCCAGCAGGTGGCGGCTGATGCCTTTACCTTCGTCGAAATTCCCCTGGGCATAGCGGGTGCCAGCAAACAGCCGCCAGTTATCCGCCACGGGCGGGCCATAGAGCGTGGCGTCCCAGCTCATGTCGTGGCTACCGCTGACGGGGTTATCTGAGTGCAATCCTTTACCCGCGTTCAGACGCAGCTCAGACATATGGTGGACCGCTCTGAGCCTGTCCAGGCGACGGGCGCTGCGATCGGCGGGGGCGCGAGCAATTACGTCATCAGACAGTAAATCCATCTGGCGCCACTCCTGAAGGTCCATTGCGACGTAAGCCTGCTGTTTTTCAAGCTCCAGATTCGCGGGTTCAAGCGCCTCTGCTCGTTTAAGCTTTTGCTCGGCCGCGCGCGGCAGGCCTCTGGCCTGAAGCAGGGCGGCATAATCAATCTGTAACCCCTGATTTCCCGGCGCCGTTGACGCCAGACGATACGACAGCTTTTCGGCCTCCGGCAGGGCGTTGGTCGCCAGCAAATAGTTAAGTTTGAGTGACTGTCCGGTGAGCCACCGATCGTTCGGCTGAGCGGTCGGGGACCCGAAATCGTAGCGGGTCCAGGGAACGCTGCGGGTCTCGCGTTCAACGTAGCGGCGGGCGGTCTGATACTGCCCCGTATCCAGCCAGGCGTAGAAAAGCGCATGCTCCTCATCCTGCGGATCGGAGGCGTAGTGTGGATAGCGTTGCACAAGCGAGAAGGCGGCGACGGCATTTTTCTCCTGCAAATATGCAGAGATCACCCAGCCGATAACCCAGTCCGGCACCGGATGCTGTGCGGCCGTCAGCGACTCGTATTCGCTAATGACCTGCCGGTAATCACCCTTCGCATACAGGGCGCCAAGCCGATCGATACGGGCAAGGATGACGTCTTCAGCCGCCTGCGGTTCGTTTTGCCAGCGGGAAAGCAGGGCGTGATAGCGATCTAATGCGTTTTGTGCCAGCCGCAGGCGCTCTTTCTCCGTTCTGCCAGGCACATCCGCCAGGCGTACCCTTTCAGCCGCGGCGTTACGCTCAAGGCGGCGACGCTCCGCGGGAGACATCGCCGCGCTTTGCGACAGCCAGAGTGCGGGCGTGCTTACCCGGTTCTCCGTTAACGCCTCGATCGTCTCGCGAAGAAGGGCATTATTCCCGGGTGCGGCGTTAAGCGCGCGCATGTCCGCCAGCAGCCGGTCCCCGTTTTTTCCCTGGCGCATCCAGACATAGGAGAGCGTCTCAAGGTGCGCAGGAGAAGGATCGTCCTTAACCAGCCGCCGGGCTTCCGAAAGTGCGAGGCGATCTCTGCGGGCATCGGCCAGAGTCTTAACATAGCCGATGCGGTAATCGTCGTTATCCGGCGCAAGGCTGAGCGCCTCTTCCCACAGCGATAAGGCGGATGGCCAGGCTTTTTGGTTTCTTCTGGACTGGGCGACAGCAGCGATGGCGCGAGCGGGCAGCGGCATATAAATACCATAACGCTGCCAGACCCGAATAACCTCGTCATCGCGTCCTGCCCAGGAGGCTACCTGTAACCAGTCCGCGACCTGTCCGGGTGTTAAAGCATGTTGTTGCTCATAGCGCTGTAGGTAATCAAGAAACAGCGCGTAATTACCGTTACGTGCCTGTTGTATCTGATGCTCATAAACGGATTCATCAGCCTGAACCAGAACAGGAAAGAGTAAAAGCAGGAACAATAATATTGTGGTGCGATAAAAGAATAACGTAGTGAAGCTAAGCGATCTTTCCATATCTATTTGCCATTTGTTTATCGTGAATCCATTGCATAACACGGCCGCCTTTTAACTCTGCGTTAAAGGGCATAAAGAAGAACATTAAATCTGAATGATGCTACGTTATGGGGTACTTACTTAAAGGTAATTATGAGCCCTCATCTCAGTGGTCTGATTGGGCTTAATGTACACCCGATGTGTTGGGGGATAAATAAGTTGAAAAGCGGCTGAGAGGTTTTGAGATAATTCTGGAAGAAGTAAGTTTTTTAGATAATTCAGTGCAGGGTTGTTGTTTTTAATTAATTGATATTAAATGATTTTTCATTCTCTGCTTACTGTTTTGTTATATTCGAAATGAAGTTCTGCTGAGTTAATTAAAGTACTTTCTGGTGCATGTTTGGGAAGTTTCATGACAAAAATTCTTAATGTTCAGAGAAGTGACTTTTCTGAAATTCTTTTTTATTTATAATTAACGACAGACATTGAGTGATAGTCTGCAAAAAGTCTAGCTCACCAATGTCATATTGAGGGATGATCAAAGCCAGAAAACATTTGCCGTAAATGTAAAACGCTATAAACGAAAGCGTTCTTGTTTCTTAAGAGGCGGGCTTGCTTTAATCTAAAAGGGATGGTTAGTGGCGACTTCAATAGTGTTAGTGACTCAGGATTGTTTCCTTGTCAGGGGGATGCGGCTATTTTTCCCGGATATAATTTGCCTCAGTTCGATAGACAGAAACATATTTGATACCGACGCAAATGAATATACTGTACTGATTGATAGCCGTACGCCGCTCCGTTTATATGATTACCTGATACGCCATCCGGCCAGAACGAGAAAAACGATCTGCTGCGTTATGCTGGATATGCGTCCTCGAGAGGAGGATCTTCTCAGTATGAAGCTGTTTATGAACACGTCGCTTACGGCTCCGGATATGGCGTCGTTATTCAATCTGGTGCTCGATATGAAAGGCAGGCGTCTGACCACCAAATGGCTGCTTAACTTACGGCTGAGTCGACACGAAGCGATAATGATCCGGTTGCTGAAGGCAGGGAGGTCAATGGAAGAGATTGCAGATAAGCTGAATATGTCGGTTAAAAGCCTCTATCGCAAGCGAACAGTGCTGTCGGAGCGGTTAGGGGCAGGGAACTTCAACGAGGCGTGTTTGTTTATCTTTAAAAACAAACTGCTGGACGCGGTTGGGAACGATCCCTAGCTTCGTCAGAAGCCAAAAGCAGAAACCCGCCACGAGGGCGGGTTCTTTTAATGGAAATAATTCAGAACGACCAGCGCAGATTGGCGTTAACCGAGTTGACGCGGGTATCCGCACCATATTGTCCCTGGTAACCCACATCCAGCGTCGCAGCACGCGACAGCTGTACGCTCACACCGATATCACCGACCATCACATCCTCATCCACGGCCTGTCCCTGAGTAATGAACGCGTCGCCGCCCGCAAACGCCATGCGCGAAGAGGTATTCTTATCGCCATAGGCGTGCTGCCAGCCCAATGAACCGTAGAGGTTAACGTACTTCGGCAGCTCGGTCACACCGCGCAACCCGAGTGTCGTGTAGAAGGTGTTCATCGTTTCGTTACCGACGCTCAGCGCAGCGGCACCGCCGTCTTCCCTGAAGCTGTCGGTATGCAGCCGGATGTACGATAAATTGACGAACGGCTCAATATTCCTGTCTGGCTGGCCGAAACGGTAGCCCGCTTCGGTGAACGCCAGCAGCGAGTTAGCGTCGTAATCTGACTTCAGCCGATCCGAGAAATCGCTGAAATCAACATTGCGCTCGCCTTCGATCTTGTGCCAGGTGTATCCCAGCGCGCCGCGAAGGGAGAACGCATCTTGTTGACCCGCCGCATACAGGCCAAGGTGATAGTTGTCGGTATCCGTTGAGGAGCGACGGCTGTCGACGTCGTAATCACCCCGGCTGTAGCCGAAGTAGCCGCCGACACGCACGTTATGGTCCGCCAGCTTGCGATCTGCCCCCAGCAGGAAGCCGGTGGTGTTGCCGTCCAGCTTGCCCACGTTACCGTCGCCGCTGTTTCGGCTCCAGGAGCTGAAGGTCTGGCCCCAGACGCCATTGTTTTGCGGCTCTGGCTGCTGCACCAGCGACATGGCTAACGGTGGTATCGGCAGGCTGTCGTTATCAAACGCGCGCTGCATCCGCTGGTTTAACACGTTAAACACCTGCGTGCTGCCAGCGATCAGGTTGGACTGCATTGACGGATAAACTTCCCCAGAAAGCTGGTTGAACGCCTCGCGCGCTTCCGGTGCGCTCAGCAGAAGCAGAGAGTTATACAGCGCCAGCGACGGGCCGCTTTGCGTCAGCGTGGAAAGCGCGCCAGCGGTATTCCACTGGTTGCTGCTTTGGGCCACGGTCTGGAAAATGCCCGGCTTGCCGCTGCCCGGGTTTTCACCGCCAGGATTCTCACCGCCCGGGTTTTCACCTCCGGGGTTTTCACCACCAGGATTCTCACCGCCCGGGTTTTCACCTCCGGGATTTTCACCACCAGGATTCTCACCGCCAGGGTTTTCGCCTCCGGGATTTTCACCACCAGGATTCTCGCCACCGGTCTCTTTCTGCGCGATGGTCAGATCGACGGCGTTGGTGCTTTGCTTAAGCGCCACGTCGAGGAAGGCGGATTTGGAGATCGCTCCGGCGAACTCACCGTCGATTCCCCCGTCGGAGGTCAAAATGCGGTAGCTTTGGCCCGTTTTATAGCTGGTTTGCGGATCCAGCGCGGTGACCTGTACCTTAGCCTGATTGCTGATGGTGGTTTTGCCCGATACCAGTAGCTGGTCGCTGCGGCCATCTCCTGCGATATCGACGTCATAGAAGGATTCGCCGATAAAGTTCAGATAGCGTTTCAGCGTCAACGTACCGATATTGCCGTCGCCGGGCGAGATGTGTCCGCCGGACAGGATCTCGGTCTGGCCCAGCGTCCCGTTGCCGCCCAGCGTGCCGCCGGACTTGATTGACGCGGCGCTGCTGTAACCCACCCCGTTGCTGACGTCTGAACCCGCCGTCGCATTGAGGATCAGCGTGCCGCCGTTCTCCGCGCTAAGGGTCTGGACGTCAAAGATATCGTCTTCTGGCTGAGTATTAATATTGCTGGCAATAATGACTTTACCGCCCCGCGCGGTTACGTTTGCCTTGAGTGCGGAAAGATCGCCGTTCAGCGTCGTCTGCCCGGAGGTGTTGATCACATCACCTTCACCGCTCATCGTGTTGCTGAAGAGGTAATTTCCGTCGGTATGGTTGAAGTAGACATAGCTGCCGAACAGTCCGCCACGCAGGCTGATTGCCGTCTTCGCATCGAGGGTACCTGCGCCGCCCGCCGTGCCCAGCGTTGGCTCAGTTAAACCCGTGCCGGTGTCCATATTGCCGCGGCTGCCGATAATGAGCGCACCTCGGTTCGAGCCGGAACCCGATGTCCCCACGATCAGCGCATTGCTGCCTGCGGAAAATGAACCGCCGTCAATCACAGACAGCACGCCATTGCCATAATCGCCCACGCTCACGCTGCTGCCGCTGGTAAAGCGCGAGTCCTTGCCTGCAATAACCAGCTCGGCGGTTTTCCCTGCGCCGGAGACGCCCGCCACCTGCACGCCGCCAACGTTAACCACCCCGCCGTTCAGCACGTCCAGGTCGCCATAAAGCGTCAACGTACGGCCAACGTTCCACTGTGAGCCGCTCCCCGTGACGGTGGCTTTCGGGCTCAGCGTGTCGGTTTCACCCGGTCCGGTACCGTTGCCGATGCGCGCATCGTAGGCGGTATTGAGCGCCGCGCCGTCTTCAATCGCAAGCGTAGAGCGTGCGCCCAGATCGGTGCCTACGCTGAGAAAATTACTGGTCACACGAGAGCCGGCACCCGTGGCGATTAGGTGGCTGTCGTAGCCGCGGGTGGTGCCGACAACGATCTCCTTCGCGCTCGCCAGCGCGCCCTCTTCGACTCGCAGGGTGCCGAGGCCAAGATTCAGGTCGCCGCGCAGGACGTACCGATCGTTCACCGCGTTAAGCTCAGCGTCTGGCCCACGGACCGTGACCACGCTTTCATAAATTTTGCCGTCGAACAGCCGACCGATATTGATGTTATAGGCGGTGATTTTGCCATTATCGATCAGCAGGTTTCCGCGTTGGTTACGTCCAACATAAACATCTCCGGTGTAACCCAGCGTTTCGGTAATACGCGACTCGCCATCAAAAAAGGCATCGGCTGCACGCGCGACATCGGCAGGTAAAAACAGTAACAGCGGCGCGGAAAATAGAGCGAGGTAAAGTCTGGAAAGCGGCGTCTTAACCGCTAAAGAATGCGATGTAGAGTTATTCACGGGCTATCTCCGTACTCATTAGCATGATGTCAGGAACATCGTTTTTATATGAAAACTCAGATACGTCAGATAATGTAAAAGGCGTTATTTATGTACGCCTTTTAATGTGGTGCTAATTATTTATGTGTGACAACTGGTGTACAGGTTGGCGCGCTCAGCGTCGGTGCAGATCCTAAAATTCCCGGCATCATCATCGATGAACAATCGAAAATACGCCCTTTTTCTGTCGTGGCGCGATAAGAGAGTTTTTGTCCTCCCAGTGCGTCCGGCTGGGCGCCATTAACGTTGGATACGGTTATTTCATCCGATGAGCCCAGTCCCAGCATTTTAGCGGTCTCCGCCTGTAGGAGTGGAATAGCCTGATCGGTTTTCAACGTGGAACAACCGGCCAGCATCAACGTAACGGTTAAAACGATGAGTGGTTTTTTCATAAATTATCCTTGATATCCAACCAGTTAATTTCACTGATTGTATTTATGTTTTCTTTTACCCAAATCAGCGAATAATATATTTCTCTTTCCTAATCGAAAAAACCCTCCTAAAGTAGGGTGGGTAGATAATAATTCATCTGTACTCTAAGATATGCGAAGGTAAAAGGAGGCTCCTTTGGGACAGAATTATGCGTTAGTCGTTGATGACCATCCATTGGTAGCAAGCGGCATCGCCAATTTTCTGATTACACATTGCCAGTTTAAGCAGGCGTGTGTGGTGACGAATGAGGATGATTGCTACCGCCAAATTAGGGATCATGGCCCGCCACGTTTGCTGGTAATCGATTTTTGGCTCTCTTCCGGAACGGCCCTGAAATTACTCAAAGAAGTAAAGCAACTTTACCCACAGGTACGACTCCTGGTGGTCAGCGGGGATGACAATAATGATCTTTGGCGCAAAGTTAATGCCGCCGGGGGACACGGTTTTGTATTGAAAAGCGAGCCACCTGAGATGTTCTCGCGGGCCGTTTTTGCACTCACTGATAATCAGACCTGGTTTCCTGAGGGAAACGAAATTTCCGTTAAGACGAATAATGAGAAGTTAAGTAAATTTAACTTAACGCCGCGACAAATAGACGTGTTAAATATGATTATGCGCGGCCTGCCAAATAAACGCATCGCCGCCCAGCTTTCAATTTCTGAGCCCACGGTCAAAGAACACATCAGCAATATATTGAAAAAGATAGGCGTTAACAGCCGGGTCGAAGCCATCACGCTTCTGCATGGCAAGCAGGAACCATCGGAATGAGATTTTTCCAGAGCTTACAAAATGATGGTATCTCTGCTCCGGCGCAGATCCGTTTGCTAAACAACACCTTTCTGCGGCTGGTATTTAGCTTTAGCGCGGTGCCCTTTGTTGGTATTCCTTTCGCCATCTGGATTTATATGCTTGGGGACGAACTCGGCCCAACGATTATCTGGATAATTATTTATCTGCTATGTGCCGTGGCGATACGACTATTGCACCGACGCTATCAGCGTGAAGCGAAAGAAAACGGTGAAAGGGACGTTCTGCGACGCTGGCTTCCGCGTATTAATAATATCGCCTTTATTCACGGGCTGGGAATTTCATCACTCTATTTAATTACGCCACAGACGCAGAATTTTGACTTTTTCCTGTTACTTAATATCAGTATCGCCGCCATCGTCGCCGCCAATGCGACGCATCTGACGCCTGTCATCAGTACCTTTACGCGTTTTTTCTTCGCCTCCTGGGGGGTGCTGAACCTCGGTATTATCTGGCGGCTGGATGAGTTGATGTTCATCGTGCTCATGCTGAATCTGCTTTACGGCTTCGCGATTTACCGCCATGCGTTAACTTCCCATGCGTTCTTTATTCAGCAAGCGCTGCTTGAGGAAAAAAGCTCACGCCTTGCGGAACAGTTTCGTCAGGCCAAAGAGGACGCGGAGCAGGCACTGCTGGATAAAAATCAGTTTCTGACAACCGCCAGCCACGATCTGCGCCAGCCCGTACACGCAATGGGCTTTCTGATCGAAGCCATCCTCCACCGAAACCGGGACGACAGCCTGACGCCGCAACTCCTTGACCTTCAGCAGAGCGTTCGCTCGGTGCATTTAATGCTCAATTCTCTGCTCGATCTCAGCAAAATAGAATCCGGGAATGTCCTCTCTGCCCCGACCAAAGTGGATATCGGTGCTCTGCTCGACTCGGTCATCACGCTGTTTCGCGAAGAGGCCAACAGCCGCGCGCTTAGGCTGGGCATCCGGCGGCCTAAACGCCATATCTACGTGATGGGCGATCCGCTGCTGGTGCAACAGTCTCTGATTAACCTGATTCAAAACGCCCTTCGCTACACGCTCCTGGGTGGGGTGCTGGTCGCCATCCGACCGCGCGGTGACGAGTGTATGGTGGAGGTGTGGGACACGGGAGTCGGTATCGCCGATGAAGAGAAGGGCAAAATCTTCTCACCTTACTACCGCCCCGAGCTGGCATGGAAGATCGACAGCGCCGGACACGGGCTGGGACTGGCCGTCGTTGCCCGTTGTGCCAAGCTGATGAAGGTGAAATACGGGATGCAATCCATTGAAGGGAAAGGCTCACGCTTCTGGATGCGCTTTACCCAATATGCTGGCGAAGATAGCGCGCTGGACACCCCACCTGCCGCTGATAACACCGCCACGCCGGTACGCTATGCGCCGCTGCACGGTTCCTGCCTGGTCGTCGATGACGACCCGCTGGTGACGTCTGCCTGGGAGAGCCTGATGAGCGTCTGGGGAATTGATGTACGCTGTGCGGCCTCCGCTGAAGAAGCGTTTGCCATCATCGACGACGGCTTTACGCCGTTCGCCGTGCTGTGCGACCAGCGCCTGCGATCGGGCGAAAGCGGCTTCGACATCCTGAAAGCGCTTTTTGAACGTCTGCCGGATATGAGCGGCGCGATAGTCAGCGGCGAATTTAATTCACCGGTTCTGCTGGAGGCGGAGCAGGAGGGGTACCTGGTGCTCCGCAAGCCTCTGGAGCCGGCTAAACTGCATGCGCTGCTGACGCAGTGGTCGGGGTGTCGTTAAGGGAATGCAGAAGTAGTGGTTCTGGCGGGCTTAGAATGCAAAAACCCCCGCCAAAGGCGAGGGTTCGAAATAAGTGGTGCCCGGACTCGGAATCGAACCAAGGACACGGGGATTTTCAATCCCCTGCTCTACCGACTGAGCTATCCGGGCAACGGGGCGCATTAAACCCGATCCTCCTTCCGGCGTCAACGAAATTTGTTGCTTTCGGTGCAGACTGCACACTCTCTCACCATTTCGTCGCAAACTTAAGCGAAAAAGTGCGTCCAGAGCGCGGAAAGCGGCATCGCGAGCAGCAGGGCAGGGAGCATGTTCACCACTGCAAACATCTTAATGCCACAGATGCGCAGCCCTGTCGCCAGCAGCAACAGGCCGCCGACGGCGGTAAAGTCTGCCATCATCGCTGGCGTTGTCAGCGGCAGGATCAGCGTGGCGCAGGTGGCCAGCGCCAGCTGAATAAGCAACATCGGCACACAAATCGCGGCGACGGCGATGCCGAGGGTGGTGGCAAAAATGGTGGCAGTAAAGAAATCCAGAAACGCTTTCGCAATCAATATGCTGGGATCGCCGGTCATCCCTTCCTGCATCGAACCGAATATCCCCGTGCCGCTGGCGCAGAACAGAATAATGATCGCAACGTAGTTCTGAATAAACGACTCGTGCGTGCCGTGCTTCGCCTTGCCCGGTCGGGCAATCAGATTTTTGGCTTTGCCTACCGCGTGATTAATGCCTTTTTCCAGATAGCAAAACTCGCCGATCAGCGCGCCGAGCAGCGTCGCCAGTACCATCACCGGCAGGTTGGCGCATTTCACCACTAAAAGGATACCAATCCCTAACGACGCCAGGCCAAAAATAGAAGGCATGGAGACGCGAATACGCTCCGGCAGGCGCTGACTTAATACTGCCCCAAGTACGCCGCCCAGCAATACGGCTCCCGCATTGATAAAGGGTCCAATTACCACGTTTAACTCCTGTTATTTAAGCACTGGCATTGCATGATTATGACACGTCCGCCCCTGATTATGCTTAGCTTTGGGAGGCGTAACGCATACTGATTCCTTCTTGCACCTGAAAATAAAAGGTGACATGATTGCGCGAATTTTCTCCTTCCTGTCTCACCGTTCGGTGAGGGTATTTGCGCCTATGAAAACCATGAAAATTGCCGTCAGCCGTGAGCTGGTATCCAAAGTTTCTACACATCGCGAAAAAGTTATGCTGGATAACACCGATTTCACCGATGTGGCGGCAGTCGTCATTACGGTTGTTGAAAGCTACAGCGGCATTCTTGCGTTGCTGAAGCGTACGGGCTTTCAGCTACCGGTATTTATGTTCTCAACAGAGCCAGGAGAGGTGCCAGAGGGTGTCACGGCGATCATCTCGGGTAAAGCACAGGAATTGCTGGAACTGGAATCTGCCGCCTGCCGGTATGAAGAGAACCTGCTGCCACCCTTTTTTGACACCCTGAGCCAGTATGTGGCGATGGGAAACAGCACCTTTGCCTGTCCGGGTCACCAGCACGGTGCCTTTTTCAAAAAACACCCCGCGGGGCGGCAGTTCTATGATTTCTTCGGTGAGAACGTTTTTCGCGCCGATATGTGCAATGCCGACGTGAAGCTCGGTGATTTGCTGATCCACGAAGGCTCCGCCAAGCACGCGCAAAAGTTCGCGGCGAAAGTGTTCAACGCGGATAAAACCTACTTCGTGCTGAACGGCACGTCGGCGGCCAATAAAGTGGTGACCAATGCGCTGCTGACCCGTGGCGATCTGGTGCTGTTCGATCGTAACAACCATAAGTCCAACCATCATGGGGCGCTGATCCAGGCCGGGGCAACGCCTGTCTATCTTGAGGCAGCCCGTAATCCGTTTGGTTTTATCGGCGGGATTGATGAACACTGCTTTGATGAGGCCTGGCTGCGGGAACTGATCCGTGACGTCGCGCCGCAGGAAGCCGCCGAGGCGCGCCCGTTCCGTCTGGCGATCATTCAGCTCGGCACCTACGATGGCACGATCTACAACGCCCGTCAGGTGATCGACAAGATCGGTCACCTTTGCGACTACATCCTCTTTGACTCCGCCTGGGTCGGCTACGAGCAATTTATCCCGATGATGGCGGAAACGTCTCCGCTTCTGCTGGAACTGAACGAGAACGATCCGGGAATTTTCGTGACCCAGTCGGTGCACAAACAGCAGGCCGGGTTCTCGCAAACCTCGCAGATCCATAAAAAGGATAACCATATTCGCGGTCAGTCGCGCTTCTGCCCGCACAAGCGGCTGAACAACGCGTTTATGCTGCACGCCTCCACCAGCCCGTTTTACCCGCTGTTTGCGGCGCTGGACGTGAACGCCAAAATTCACGAGGGCGAGAGCGGGCGCAGGCTGTGGGCGGAGTGCGTCGAGCTGGGCATTGAGGCGCGCAAGGCCATCATCGCCAACTGCCATATGATCAAACCGTTTATCCCGCCGGTGGTGGCGGGGCGGCCATGGCAGGATCACCCCACGCAGGCCATCGCCAGCGAGCGTCGCTTCTTTAGTTTTGAACCGGGTGCAAAATGGCACGGTTTTGAAGGCTATGCACGCGAGCAGTATTTCGTCGATCCGTGCAAGCTGCTGCTGACCACGCCGGGCATTGATGCTGAAACAGGGCACTATACCGATTTCGGCATTCCGGCGACCATTCTCGCCCACTACCTGCGCGAAAACGGCATTGTGCCGGAGAAGTGCGATCTCAACTCCATCCTGTTCCTGCTGACGCCAGCCGAGAGCGCGGAGAAGCTGATGCAGCTGGTGGCGATGCTGGGGCAGTTTGAGCAGCATATTGAAGACGACACGCCGCTCGCGGATGTGCTTCCGACTATCTATCAGAAATACCCGGTGCGTTACCGCGACTATACGATCCGTCAGCTGTGCCAGGAGATGCACGATCTCTACGTCAGCTTTAACGTGAAGGATTTACAGAAGGCGATGTTCCGTCAGGAGAGCCTGCCCGCCGTGGTGATGAACCCGCAGGATGCCAACCAGGAGTACGTTCGCGGGAACGTCGAACTGGTGCGTATTCGTGACGCCGAAGGACGCATTGCCGCCGAAGGTGCGCTGCCATACCCGCCGGGCGTGCTGTGTGTGGTGCCGGGGGAAGTCTGGGGTGGAGCAGTACAGCGCTACTTCCTGGCGCTGGAAGAGGGCATTAATATGCTGCCGGGTTTCTCGCCAGAGTTGCAGGGCGTTTACAGCGAGAAAGATGCGGACGGGATTAAGCGGCTGTATGGATACGTATTGAATGTCTGAACGTAAGCCGGGTAAGCGTTAGCGCCACCCGGCGAGTTGCCCGGCGGCGCAAGCTTACCGGGCCTACAATACTGCGTCAGGCTTCTGCGCGGCGGTACATCCTTCTCGGATGCCCGATCTTTCCGTACAGCATCTCCACTGTCAGAAAACCCACCTCCACGCAGTGTTCCAGATAGCGCCGGGTGGTGGTTTTACTCAGGCCCGTCTCGCTCACCACCTCATCCACCGTAAAACAGTGCGCCGCCTTGTTGTTAAACAGCGTTTGCACCCGCGCCAGCGTATTCTCCTCTATCCCTTTGCTGCCGTTGTCCAGGCGATAGTTTTTCGCCTGCAACTGATAGAGTGAATCGACGTTCTGCTGGTCGACAATCTTCCAGACGCGCTGCTGTTCGGCAAACTGCACAAAACGTTCCAGCGACTGGCTCAGGCGCTTCCAGGAAACCGGCTTGAGGATGTAGTCGAACGCGCCGTTACGAATGGCCTGGCTACAGGTGTCCATATCGCTGGCGGCGGTGATGAAAATCACCGAGCAGTTGGCGCGGGTGAGCATCGGGTTGCTGATAAGGGTGATGCCTTTGCCGTCCGGCAGGTAGTTATCCAGCAGCATCAGCTTCGGCTGTTTGCTCTCCAGTTGTACCTGCGCGTCGGCGAGCGACGCGGCAATCCCCACCAGCCTCAGACGCGGATGTTTACCGATAAGCTCCGCGTGCAGTTGCGCCAGTTCGTTCTCGTCTTCAACAATCAGTACGTCGATAAGTTCATGTTGCATAGTCGGTATCTTCCAGTTCCTGTACGGGGTGCCGGACCGTTCCCGTGGCGGGAATAAACAGTGAGAAAATGGCACCGCGTGGGGTGTTATCGGCAACTTCAATTGCACCGCCAGCCTGTGTGACATAGCTTTCAATCAGATACAGGCCAATACCATGATCGCCGCGCGTTTTGGTGGTGATGCCGCGCTCAAAGATCCGGTCGCGGATCTCCGGTGTGATGCCGACGCCCTGGTCGGCGACTTCAATAATCAGTTCCTGCTCGTTCAGCTTTATCAGCACGTCCACCGGGGCATGCGGGAGCGGTGCACGCTGGGTCGCTTCAATGGCGTTATCCAGCAAGTTCCCGATGATCGAGATAAGTTCCGATTCGAGCAGCGGCAGGAACGGTTTATCCACCCGGCAGGCCGGATCGAAACTCAGCTCAACGCCTTTTTCACGCGCGCGGGCGGCCTTTCCAAGGAGCAAACCACACAGCGTCGGAGAGCTAAAGCGGGACGAGATAAAGTCCAGCAGCTCCTGAGCGTGTTCCGACTGCGCCTGTATGTAGCGAATTGCCTCGTCATAACGGCCCATATGCAGCAGGCCGGACAGCGTGGTCATGCGGTTCAGCTGTTCATGGCGCATGATGCGCAGGTTATCAACGTAGCGCTTCACCTGGCTGAGCTGGGCGCTGAGCGAGTCGATCTCGTTGCGATCGCGAAAGGTGATCACCCATCCCTGCAACGCATCTTCCAGCATGATCCGCACCCGGCTGGCAATGACCGTGAGATCGTTAAAGCGACAGATCTCATCGTGGGTGTCTTTCGCAAGCATGGTTTGCGCATTGAAGAACGGGACGGGCGCGATCACCTGGCTGATGAGTTGACCCCGCAGTTCGCGGGCGGGCTGGCGTAAGCCTAATAATTTACGCGCCGCCTGGTTGATCACCTCAATGCGAAGATCGTCGTCGATGGCAATCACCCCTTCGTAAATGGATTCCATCATCGCCTTTTGCTGGCGCACCAGCAGGCCGATTTCGCGCGGCTCCAGAGAGAATATCTGCTTCTTGATGCTGCGGGTGAAGAACCAGGAGAAAATAAACAGGGCGATAAGCAGCAGCACGGCGGCAATCAGGATATTAACCACCTTGCTGACGGTGATGGTGTCCAGATAGCTCGTGAGATAGCCTACCGAAACAATCCCCACCACCTGCCCGGCATCATTAAAAATGGGCGCTTTGCTGCGCAGCGAAATGCCTAACCCGCCCTTGCGGATGGTGATGGTGCTTTTGCCGTGTAATACCTCGTCGTTATCTCCGCCAACCAGCGTTTTGCCTACCCGGTCGGCAAACACGGAGTGGAAAAGATGCAGCCCTTTATTGTCACCAATCACAATAAAACTGGCGTCGCTGTGGGCGGCTATTTTCTGCATGAAATCATGGATGCCCTGGATATCCTTTTGTTCGACTTCTTTTCGCAGGGTAGGAATAAGCGCAATTTCTTCGGCCTGTATTTTTGCGCGCGCGCTCATTTCCTGATAAAGCTGCCTGCCGACATCGACATAATAATATCCGCCCAGTAATGCGAACAGCACTGAGAAAAAGGCGACCAGCGAAATAAACAGCTTGATCTGAAACGATACTTTCATAACTATCACGCAAGATATCAACAGGTCGGCTGAATATATCATCTTTTAAGGCAAGGATGCCCGCTTTGCCGAAAACTTGTGATCCCTTGCACAGCGCAGCCTGTAAAAGATTTTTCCGAAAGTCTCATCCTCTTAAGGTTAAATGAATAAATGTTATTTCTTTGTTCAGTTAAGAAAAGAAACCATAAAAACCATGGCTATAAATAAGGCATAAATCACATTAAATAAAAGAAACCATTAAAACCATAGCGGCCATTAAAACTTCGCTTTTAATATGCCTTCCCTCACATAAAGTAAGCCTTTGTGACTCTAAGCTGAACGCACAAAATAACTAAGGGGCTTATTATGAGCACAACTGACGATTCATTCTCTGTTACCCACGACCCGATTGATATTCAGCGGCCATCGCTCAAAGAGCGCTGGTGGCATATTATGGATACCTGGAAAATCGGCATTATTCCTCTGCCGCTGTTCGTTCTGGCGGGCGCGCTGATTGCTATTGATTGCCTGGGCGGAAAACTGCCGAGCGACATTGTGGTTATGGTGGCCACGCTGGCCTTCTTCGGCTTTGCCTGCGGTGAGTTTGGCAAACGCCTGCCGATTGTCGGCAAGCTCGGCGCGGCGGCGATTTGCGCCACCTTTATCCCTTCCGCGCTGGTCTATTACGGCCTGCTGCCGGACGTGGTGGTTGAGTCCACGACCAAATTCTATAAATCCACCAATATTCTCTACCTCTATATCTGCTGCATTATCGTCGGCAGCATCATGAGTATGAACCGCACCGTGCTGATCCAGGGCTTCCTGCGCATCTTCTTCCCGATGCTGTGCGGTGAAATCGTCGGCATGATTGTCGGCATGGGTGTTGGGCTGGCGCTGGGCCTCGAGCCGTTCCAGATCTTCTTCTTTATCATCCTGCCGATCATGGCGGGCGGCGTCGGGGAAGGGGCGATCCCGCTCTCTATCGGCTATGCCACCCTGCTGCATATGGATCAGGGCGTGGCGCTCGGCCGCGTGTTGCCGATGGTGATGCTCGGCGGCCTGACGGCGATCATTATCTCCGGCTGCCTCAACCAGCTCGGGAAACGCTACCCGCACTTGACCGGTGAAGGCCAGCTGATGCCGAATCGCGCCAACGCCGATGCCACTGTTTCCCAACCTGCGTTCTCCGGCAAAGCGGACGTGACGACCATCGCCTCGGGCGCGCTGCTGGCGGTGCTGCTGTACATGCTGGGCATGCTCGGTCACAAGCTGATTGGTCTGCCAGCGCCAGTGGGCATGTTGTTTATGGCGGTGCTGGTGAAGCTCTGCAACGGCGCCTCTCCGCGTCTGCTGGAGGGTTCCCAGGTGGTGTACAAATTCTTCCAGACCTCCGTGACCTACCCAATCCTCTTCGCTGTCGGCGTGGCGATTACCCCATGGCATGAACTGGTGGCGGCGTTCACCGTCAGCAACCTGCTGGTGATTGTCAGCACCGTTTCCGCGCTGGTGGCGACCGGATTCTTCGTTGGCAAAAAGATTGGTATGCACCCGATTGATGTCGCCATCGTCTCCTGCTGTCAGAGCGGGCAGGGCGGCACCGGTGACGTGGCGATCCTGACCGCAGGCAACCGCATGAGCCTGATGCCATTCGCCCAGATTGCTACCCGTATCGGCGGCGCGATTAACGTCTCTGTCTCACTGCTGATTCTGGGCAACTTCCTCGTTTAAGTTTTCAGGAAAGAACAATGAAACTCGCAAGCTTTTTATACCAGGGAAAACGCAGCTACGGCATCGTACAGGCCGAAGGCGTGATTGATTTGGGCCGCCGCCTGGGCGACCGCTATGGCGACCTTAAAGCGCTGTTGCAGGGAAACGGGCTGGCGCAGGCCACCCGTTTTCTGAACGACGCGGTGGATGTACCGCTGAACGCCATCACCTTCTTACCGGTGATTGTCCAGCCGGAAAAAATCCTCTGCGTGGGCATGAACTATGCCGACAAGCGCAAGGAGTTTGATCAGCATAACCCGGCCCCGACGCTGTTTGTCCGCTTCCCGGATTCACAGACCGGCCACAACGAGCCGGTGCTGAAGCCGCGCTACTCCAGCGAGTTCGACTACGAAGGCGAGCTGGCGGTGATCATCGGCAAAGGCGGGGAGAACATCAGCCGCGACGACGCCCTGCGCCACGTGGCGGGCTACAGCTGCTACATGGACGGCTCCGCCCGCGACTGGCAGCACACCTGGTTCACCGCCGGGAAAAACTGGCGGCAGACCGGGGCGTTCGGCCCGTGGATGGCGACGGCGGATGAGATCCCGGACCCGCACAGCCT
The DNA here is from genome assembly GCF_048283985.1 of Enterobacter cloacae complex sp. 6730903. Classification (NCBI taxonomy): domain Bacteria; kingdom Pseudomonadati; phylum Pseudomonadota; class Gammaproteobacteria; order Enterobacterales; family Enterobacteriaceae; genus Enterobacter; species Enterobacter cloacae complex sp. 6730903. Next base: position 38,457 of record NZ_JBLVXX010000029.1, read on the forward strand.
GGCGATCCGCACCTGGCTGAACGGCCGCATGGTGCAGGAGGACAACACCAGCAGCATGATCCACAAGGTGGCGGAGCTGATCGAGTACATCAGCACCTTCACCCGCCTCAGCCCGGGCGATGTGATCATCACCGGCTCGCCTGGCGGCGTGGGTAAAAAGCGCAACCCGCCGCTGTTTATGAAGGAGGGGGATCGCATTGAGGTGGAGATCGAGCATATCGGTCATCTGAGCAACGTGATCGTGGAAGCGCCAGCCGTCGGGCTCGCGGCAGCGCACTGAGTAAGGCGGCAGCATGCAATCGCAACCCATTGATTTTTGCCACACCGTTGTGGCGAAACACCCGGAACGCTTAAGCCAGATCCGCTACCTGCTGGCAGACAGCGGCCTTGGCCTGGACAACGACATCACGCTGTTTGTCGAAGCCTGGTCCGGCGCGCAGTTGGTGGGTTGCGCCGGGCTGGCTGCCAACGTCATCAAATGCGTGGCGGTCAACGAGCAGCTTCGTGGGGAAAACCTCAGCGCGCGTCTGCTGGCAGAGGTGGAAAACGCGGCGCTGGAGCGCGGCCATTTTCACCTCTTCCTCTGCACGCGACCGTGCAATAAGGAGCGCTTTGGCCGCAGCGGTTTCTGGCCGATTGCCCAGAGCGGGAACAACGCGGTGTTAATGGAGAACACCCCGCAGGGGATCGCGCGCTACTGCCGTACCTTAAGCCGGATGCGAAAGGGCGGGGAGAAAACTGGCGCGATAGTGATGAACGCCAATCCGTTCACCCTCGGCCACCGTCATCTGGTGGAGCAGGCGGCGGCGCAGTGCGATGCCCTGCATCTGTTTGTGGTGCGTGAAGACGCGTCGTTCTTCCCGTTCAGCGCGCGCCTTGAGATGGTGCGTGCGGGCGTGGCGCATCTGCCGAACGTGGTGGTGCATGAAGGCTCGCAGTACATCATCTCCCGCGCCACCTTCCCGGCCTACTTCCTGAAGGAGACCGGCAAAGTGCAGCAGGCGTGGAGCGAGATCGACGTGCTGATCTTCCGGGACTATATCGCCCCGGCGCTGGGCATCACGCACCGCTTCATCGGCTCGGAGCCGTTCTGCGACATCACCCGCCAGTACAACCAGACGCTGCACGACCTGCTGGCCTCGCATATTGAGGTGGTGGAGATGCCGCGCATCAAGGCCACCGGCAACGCCATTTCGGCCTCGGAAGTGCGCCGTTTACTCAAGACACAGCAGTTTTCCCGGATCCGGGAGATTGTCCCGGACTCCACCTTCGCGCATCTCGAAGCACATTATCGAGCGAGTGCGGAAGTCGCATAACTATCAGGAATTTATCATGAATATTGTAAGGGAGGCGCTGGCCGGAACGCAGGAGTCCAGCGACCTGATGGTGAAAATCGCCCCCGCTCACGGTGAGCTGGAGATTGTCATCCACAGTGAAGTGATTAAGCAGTTTGGCGAGCAGATACGCCAGGTGGTCAACGACACATTGCGCGCCATGAACGTGCACCAGGGACTCATCATTATTGAAGACAAAGGGGCGCTGGACTGTGTGATCCGCGCCCGCCTGCAAAGCGCGCTTCTGCGTGCTGCCGATGAACAGGCCATCAACTGGGGGGCGCTGAAATGAGCAAACTCCGCCGCAGTATGCTGTTCCTGCCGGGCGCCAATGCCGCCATGCTCTCTACCGCCTTTATTTACCGCCCCGACTCCATCATGTTTGACCTTGAGGACGCCGTGGCCCTGCGTGAGAAGGACACCGCGCGCATGCTGGTGTTCCACGCGTTGCAGCACCCGATGTATCAGGATATCGAAACCGTGGTGCGTATTAACCCGCTGAGCACGCCGTTTGGCCTGCTGGATCTGGAGGCCGCCGTGCGCGCGGGCGTGGACGTGATCCGCCTGCCAAAAACCGACACCCCGGACGATATCTACGAGCTGGAAGGCCACCTCGAGCGCATTGAGCAGGAGTGCGGGCGCGAAGTGGGTTCCACCCGCGTGATGGCGGCGATTGAATCGGCCGTTGGCGTTATCAACGCCGTGGCGATTGCCCGCAGCTCCCCGCGCCTGATCGGCATCGCGCTGGCCGCCTTTGACTACGTAATGGACATGCAGACCGAGCGCGGCGACGGCACCGAGCTGTTCTACGCCCGCTGCGCCGTGCTGCACGCCGCCCGCGCCGCCGGTATCGACGCCTTCGACGTGGTGTGGTCAGACGTTAACGACGAAGCCGGGTTCCTGCGCGAGGTCGACCTGATCCGCAAGATGGGCTTTAACGGCAAATCGCTGATTAACCCGCGCCAGATAGACCTGCTGCACAACGCCTACGCCCCGACTCAGGAAGAGGTGGATCACGCCAGAAGGGTGATTGAAGCGGCAGAAGAGGGCGAGCGTAACGGCCTGGGCGTGGTGTCGCTCAACGGCAAAATGGTGGATGCACCGATTATTAACCACGCGCAGGTGGTGCTGGAGCGCGCGGCGGCCTCCGGCGTGCGTCGGTAAGGATGACATAATGAATCAGACAGAACTTCTCCATGTAAATTTCCCCCATCTGCGGGATCTGAAACCCTTTGGTACCGCCCACAGCGCGACGCCGTGGCTGGCGGACAGCGAGGCGAAGCACAGCCGCAAGCTCTGCGCCTCTATTGAAGAGGCGGTTAAGCGTAGCGGCTTGCAGGACGGGATGACCATCTCCTTCCACCATGCCTTTCGCGAAGGCGACCGGGTGATCAACACCGTCGTGGCGCTGCTGGCGCGGATGGGCTTCAAAAATCTGACCCTGGCCTCCAGCTCGCTGATGACCTGCAATGACGCGCTGATCGAGCATATCGAAAGCGGCGTCATCACCCGGATTTACACCTCCGGCATGCGCGGCAGGCTGGCGGATGCCATCTCCCACGGGCTGATGGACGAGCCGGTACAAATTCACTCCCACGGCGGGCGCGTGAAGCTGCTCCAGGACGGCGAACTGAACATCGACGTGGCGTTTCTTGGCGTGCCGTGCAGCGATGAGTTTGGCAACGCCAACGGCACGCACGGCAAATCGTGCTGCGGTTCGCTGGGCTACGCCATGGTGGACGCGCACTTTGCCCGTAAGGTGGTGCTGCTGACCGAAGCGCTGGTGCCATTCCCGAATATGCCCGCCAGCCTGGTGCAGGATCAGGTGGACTACATCGTGCAGGTGGAGAGCGTGGGCGACCCGGCGAAAATCAGCGTCGGCGCGGCGCGCGTCACCAGCAACCCGCGCGAGCTGATGATCGCCCGCTATGCGGCGGACGTGATTGAACACTCTGGCTATTTCAAACCAGGCTTCTCGATGCAGACCGGCTCCGGCGCGGCGGCTACCGCCTGCACCCGTTTTATGGAAGAGAAGATGGAGCGCAGCGGCGTGAAGGCGCGCTTCGCCCTTGGCGGCATCACCGGCAGCCTGGTGGATCTGCACGAGAAGGGACTCATCGAAACGCTGCTCGACACCCAGTGCTTTGACGGCCAGGCAGCGGCCTCGCTGGCGCGCAACCCGAACCACGTGGAGATCTCCACCAACGTCTACGCCAACCCCGGCAGCAAGGCGGCAAGCTGCGACCAGCTCGACGTGGTGATCCTCAGCGCCCTGGAAATCGACGTCGACTTTAACGTCAATGTCATCACCGGCTCCGATGGCGTGATGCGCGGCGCATCCGGCGGACACTGCGACGTGGCGGCGGCAGCCAACCTGACCATTGTGGTCGCGCCGCTGCTGCGAAGCCGCATCCCGACCGTCGTGAAGCGCGTTACCACCCGCCTCACGCCGGGGGAGAGCATTGACGTGCTGGTTACCGATCACGGCATCGCGGTCAACCCGGCGCGCCCGGAGATCCGCGAGCGACTCATGGAAGCAGGGCTGAAGGTTGTAGATATCAACGCGCTGTATGAGCGAGCGATTTCGTTGACAGGCGTACCGAAACCGATTGAGTTCACCGACAAAATCGTCGGGGTGATCCGCTACCGCGACGGCAGCGTGATCGACACCGTACGACAGGTAAAGGAGGAAGTGTGACGATTGCGACACCCGTGCGGACGGGTGTCAGCCTGGACGAACTGCTGGCGGCGAAAGAGCGCCGCGCAGCGCGCCAGGCTGACATGCTTGCGCACTATCAACAACCGGTGATCTCCCTCACGCTGGTTACGCCCGGGGAAATCAAAGACAGCCTGCGCTATCGCAACACCATGGGCGTGGCGCTGCAAATGTGCGACCAGCTGCTGTGGGAAAACCGCTGGCAGGTGCTGGACCGTAAGGTGCTCTGGCTACCCACCGGACCTGAAGCCCTGTGGTGCGTCGCGCATCCGGCGGCGGAAATTAAGGCGCACTGTGCACAACTGGAGCAGACGCACCCGCTCGGCAGGCTGTGGGATCTGGATGTGATCTGCCCTCAGCACGGCCACGTCGGGCGTCAGTCGCTGGGTGCGAATCTCAGACGCTGCCTGATCTGTGACGAGCCCGCTCATGCCTGTTCCCGTTCGCGGCACCATCCCGTTGAGCAGGTGGTTTCCCGCGTGGAGAAGATGATCGATGACTGGTTTGCTCGCGACTAAACCGCGCCCGGTTGACGTGCCTGCGCTTGCCGCAGAGGCGCTGTGGCAGGAGCTGGAGCTGACGCCTAAACCGGGGCTGGTGGACCGGCTCAATAACGGCTCCCATCGCGATATGGACCATGCCTTGTTTGTCCGCAGCATTATGGCGATTACGCCGTGGTTTGCCCGGTTTGCGGAACTGGGTGAAGCACATGCGGCCAAACCTGCCGATCGGCAGTTGCGGATTCTCCGCCCAATGGGAATGGCCTGCGAGCAGGCAATGTACGCCGCCACGGGTGGGGTAAATACCCACAAGGGCGGGGTTTTTGCCCTCGGTTTGCTCTGCTTCGCCGCCGGGCGTGTGAAAAATATCTCTGCGGATAGCCTCTGTTGTGAGGTAAGTAACATCTGTCGTGGGCTGGTGGCGCGGGAGCTGGCCGGGCGCAGCGGGCAGGCAACGGCGGGGGAGCGGCAGTTTCAGCTGTACGGTTTAACCGGCGCGCGCGGCGAGGCGGAAAGCGGCTTTGCCACGGTGCGTAAGGCTTTGGATGCGTGGAACGGTCAGTCGCTTCACGGCCTGCTGTTGCGCCTGATGGCGGTTAATCAGGACAGTAATCTCGTGTCGCGCGGCGGCATTGAGGGGCTGCGCTACGTTCAGGGCTACGCGCGGGAATTACTGGCTAACGGCTGGGATCGCGAGGCGTTGCTGAAGATGGATAAGGCATTGATTGAACGCAACCTGAGCCCGGGCGGCAGCGCGGATTTGCTGTCGGTGGGGTGGGTGCTGTCTGCAATAAAATAGCCGGGTGGCGGCTACGCCTTACCCGGCCTACGATCTGGTTTTCCAGGCCCGGTAAGCGCAGCGCCACCGGGCACAACAATCAATGCGCAATCGGCTGCGCACCGTGCGGTTCGCGCACGTGCTTGTACTTGAACAGCGCGATGAACGCGAAGAACAGCACCAGCGAGTACCCGGCGAAGATCAGCCATACTGGCTGCCAGTTGGTGATGCCGTTGGTGGTATACATCTCAACCACTTTACCGCTCACCACGCCGCCCAGAATACAGCCGAATCCGTTGGTCATCATCAGGAACATGCCCTGCGCACTGGCGCGGATTTCAGGCTTCACCTCTTTTTCCACAAACACCGAGCCGGAGATGTTGAAGAAGTCGAAGGCACAGCCGTAAACAATCATCGACAGAACCAGCAGCACGGTGCCGAACGCGCTTGGGTCGCCATAGGCGAACAGACCGAAGCGTAACATCCAGGCGGCGATACTGATCAGCATGACGTTCTTGATACCGTAGCGGCTCAGGAAGAACGGGATGGTCAGGATGAACAGCGTCTCGGAGATCTGCGAGATGGACATCATCACCGACGCGTGCTCGACGATAAAGCTCCCGGCAAACAGCGGATCGTTATCGAAGCTGTGCAGGAAGGTATTACCGAACATGTTGGTGATTTGCAGTTCCGCGCCCAGCAGCATGGAGAAGATAAAGAAGATCGCCATGCGCTTGTTTTTGAACAGCGCGAAGGCGTCCAGGCCAAGCATGGTGCTCCAGCTCTGGTTTTTCTGCTGGTTAGAAACCGGAATGGTGGGCAGCGTCAGGGTGAACAGCGCCAGCAGCACGGAGAGCGCTGCGCCGATGTAGAGCTGCATATGGCTCAGCTCGAAGCCCGCGAAGCTCACACCCCACATCGCCATGATAAAGCCGATGGTGCCCCAGATACGGATAGGCGGGAAGTCGGTGACGATATCCAGACCGGCAGATTTCAGGCGGTAGTAGGAGATGGTGTTGATCAGGCCAAGCGTTGGCATATAGGCCAGCGAGTTAAGCAGGATCACCATGAACATCGCCCCCGGCGTGGTCACTTCGGCCGCCATAAACAGCGTCCCCGCACCCACCAGATGGCAAAGCATGTACAGCCATTTCGCGCTTAGCCATTTATCCGCCACGATACCGAGCAGCGTTGGCATGAAGACAGCCGCAATACCCAGCGAGCTGTAAACGGCACCGATCGACGCACCATCGAACTTGAGCGTCACAAACATATAGGAGCCGAGTGTAGTCAGCCAGCTACCCCACAGGCAGAACTGCAGAAACGACAAGATTTTAAGCTGCAGCTTAAGGTTCATGTTACTTTCCTCACAAGTGAGCGGGAGATATGTTGTTATAGGAACATTCAGGGTTGTTATTTGATGCAATTCTATCAGTTGGCAACGTTATGTTTTGTTACCTCCCGCAAAAAAATGCAATCCACATTAATTTGCAGTCTGGATTGTGATGCAAATAGCATTTTCGTATGGGTGGGATGAGATGGGTGCGGTCTGATGTCCCCTCACCCTCACCCTGCCCTCTCCCTCTGGGAGAGGGCAGGGTGAGGGGTAGTTTTCTAGCGGCGACGGTAGTTCTTCTGCGCCGTATTCACCTTATACAGATAGCGGCGGGATTCCGCAGACGGGTGGCGGGTGGTGAGGGTAGCGTACACATCCCCCGGCGCCATGCTGTTGATGATGTTCGCGGCCTGCACCTTGTCATTTGAGAAGACGCGCAGCACGCTGCCCGCCCCGCCGTTGTAGGCGGTAATGACTGCATAGCGACGTGAGGTTGGGTTATCGATCCCGCCGAGATAGACATTGTTCAGCATCGCCAGATAGGCCGTACCGGTATCAATGTTGCTTTGCGGATCGAAGAGGTAGCTGCGGCTCGGCGTGCCGGATTTCCCCTGCGCGCGGAACACGTCTTTACCGGCGCTGTGCTGTACAACCTGCATCAGCCCCAGCGCGTCGGAACGGCTTACCGCGTAGGGGTTGAACGAGGACTCGGTCTGCATAATCGCCAGAATCAGCGACTCATCCACGCCATACTTACGCGACGCCTGACGCACCATGCCCAGATACTTATGCGCACGCTTGTCGAGGTGGTTCGGCACCAGGTTGATCGTGACGCTATAGATCACCTTCAGGCCGTTGGTGCGGCTTTTCAGGCGCGTTTGCAGCAGGTAGTCGGCGAATTTCGTGGCGCGGCCTTCCCAGCGGATCGGCTGACCGGTCTGGTCAACGACCTGGCCATACAGGAATGGCTCTTTGGAGATGGTGATGTCATCGGCATCAGAGTAGAGGTCGATAGACCCCGGATCGTCGCCCATCAGCAGGGTTTTGATGATGGCCTGACGTAAATGCGCCGCAGGTTCAGTCCCCGCGATGGTTTCAACCGTAATCGTACCGTCATCGAAGTTGATGTGGCTACGGGTCTGATAGGCGTCGGTGTACTTAACGTAGTCCTTCGGTCCGGCAATAAGAACTTCGTTAAATCCCCATATGTTCTCGATGTTGTGGGCAAACTGCCCCATCAAAATGTCAAAACCGTTGGTGTCCTTGACCCAGGCTTCGTTGTATTCATCGCCTTTTTTGGAAGAACAAGACACAAGCAACGGCGCAACAAGGGCTAGCGCTAAAAGTTTTTTCATCATTCCGGGAGTGCGTGTTGTGTTTGCTTTGGGGTTGCTGTTGCCGGGTGGCGCTGCGCTTACCCGACCTACAAAACCGTAGGCCCGTGCAAGCGCAGCTCCGCCAGGCAGCAGCTGCGCGTTATTATTTTTCCGGTGGCGTATAGCCTTCGATGTGGACGTCTTTACCTTCGAACAGGAAGTTCACCATCTCCTGCTCCAGCAGTTTGCGGTGTTCCGGGTTCATCATGCTGAGCTTTTTCTCGTTGATCAGCATGGTCTGCTTCTTCTGCCACTGTCCCCAGGCTTCTTTGGAGATCTCGTTATAGATGCGCTTACCCAGATCGCCCGGGTAGAGCTGGAAATCCTGGCCTTCAGCGTCGCGCTGTAGGAAAGTACAAAAAATGGTTCTGGCCATACTCATTCCTCTTTGTCTTGCCGATGCTAAACCATTGCACCGACACGTAATTGCTGTAACAGGCGCTCCACGGGAGCCGCCAGCCCGACTGATGGCGGTTGCGCTAAGTTATACCAGAGAGCGGTGCCTTCATCCATGCACGACGTGAATGAGGACACGGGAAGCCACATCGGCACAATGTCCAGATGGAAATGGCTGAAGGTATGACGGAACGCGTTGAGTTGTGTCAGGGTATCGGCCGCAATGCCGTGCTGTTCAAGCCATGCCCGAAGCGAGGCTTCATCCTCAAACTGTGGGAAGCAGTATAGACCACCCCACAGGCCACTCGGCGGACGTTGGGCGAGAAACACCTCGTCGCCATGTTGCATCAGCAGCATGTACCCGGTGCGTTCAGGCAGCGTCTGCTTCGGTTTTTTCCCCGGATACTGCGCCCAGGAGTGGTTCGCATACGCCACGCAGAGGTTGTTTACCGGGCAAAGTTCGCACTTCGGTTTTGAACGGGTGCAGACCATCGCGCCCAGATCCATCATCGCCTGGTTAAAACGCTCCACCCCTTTCGCCGGAGTGACCGCTTCACTGATCTCCCACAGGCGTTTCTCAACCTCTTTCTTGCCCGGCCAGCCATCTACGGCGTAGCAGCGTGCCAGCACGCGCTTGACGTTGCCGTCGAGGATCGGGAAATGTTTGCCTAAAGAGAGGGAGAGAATGGCGCCTGCGGTTGAACGCCCGACGCCGGGCAAATCCGCCACCTCGTCAAAGGTCTCCGGGAATTTACCGTTGTGGCGGGTGGAGACCTGCTGTGCGGCTTTGTGCAGGTTGCGCGCACGGGCGTAATAGCCGAGGCCTGTCCACAGGTGCAGTACCTCGTCCAGCGGCGCGTTGGCCAGATCGGTGATTGTCGGGAAGCGCGCCATAAAACGCTCGAAGTAAGGAATGACCGTCGCGACCTGCGTTTGTTGCAACATCACCTCGGAGAGCCATACTTTGTAAGGCGTTTTTTCAATTTGCCAGGGCAGGGTTTTACGCCCGTATTTGTCGTACCAGTCCAGCACCTGGGCTGAAAATTGAGAGGCTTGCATGGTCATCGATTCGCTTAATCAGGGACGCAGATTGCAGCACAGCGTCAATCTGCTGTAAACCGGATCTTTCCCATGCTTGCATAGAAGCCTTAACTTTGGATAATGCCCGTTTCCCGAACATTCTCACAAGCAGACAACTCTTTTATGAAAAACGACGTCATTTCACCGGAATTTGATGAAAACGGTCGCCCGCTGCGCCGTATTCGCAGCTTTGTCCGCCGTCAGGGCCGCCTGACAAAAGGGCAGCAACACGCGCTGGACAACTACTGGCCGGTGATGGGCGTTGAGTTCAGCGAGCAGCCGCTCGACTTCACCGACCTGTTTGGCCGAGACGCGCCAGTGACGCTGGAGATTGGTTTTGGCATGGGCACCTCGCTGGTGACCATGGCGAAAGCGCGCCCGGAGCAGAACTTCCTCGGCATTGAAGTACACTCGCCGGGCGTCGGCGCGTGCCTGGCAACGGCCCACGAAGAGGGCGTTGAGAACCTGCGCGTCATGTGTCACGACGCGGTGGAAGTGCTGCACAAAATGATTCCTGACAATTCTTTGAACATGGTTCAGCTCTTTTTCCCTGACCCATGGCACAAAGCGCGTCATAATAAACGCCGTATCGTTCAGGCACCGTTTGCCGAGCTGGTGAAAAGCAAGCTTAAGCTGGGCGGCGTCTTCCACATGGCGACCGACTGGGAACCTTATGCGGAACATATGCTGGAAGTGATGTCGTCCCTGGACGGGTATAAAAATCAGTCTGAAAGCAACGACTACGTACCGCGTCCGGATTCACGTCCGGTGACAAAATTTGAACAGCGTGGCCATCGTCTTGGTCACGGCGTATGGGACTTAATGTTCGAGAGGGTGAAATAATGGCAAAGAATCGTAGCCGTCGTCTGCGTAAAAAGATGCACATCGAAGAATTCCAGGAAGTGGGTTTCTCTGTTGCCTGGCGTTTCCCGGAAGGCACCAGTGTGGAGCAGATCGATCAGGACGTTGATGCGTTTATCAACGAGGTGATCGAGCCAAACAAGCTGGCCTTCGACGGTAGCGGCTATCTGGCGTGGGAAGGTCTGATTTGCACCCAGGAAGTGGGGAAATGCACCGAAGAGCATCAGGCGCTGGTACGCAAATGGCTTGAAGACCACAAACTGGAAGATGTCCGCGTTAGCGAACTTTTCGACGTTTGGTGGGACTAATAAAGCAAGAACGGGGCCAGCATTAGCTGGCCCATTTTGTCTGAGGGAGTGTTTAAGATGCGCAAAACGTTGCTGGCTGTTGCTTTACTGGCAATCGGATCCACCGCCCATGCGGAGTATAAATGTAGCGTCACCCCGCGTGATGACGTGGTGCTGAGTCCGCAAACCGTGCAGGTTAAGGGCGAGAATGGCAATCTGGTGATTACGCCGGATGGCAACGTGACCTTTAACGGCAAACCGCAAAACCTGACGGCCGCCCAGCGCGAGCAGGCGATGGACTACCAGGCCGAGTTGCGTACCGCGCTGCCCTGGATCAACGATGGCGCGCTGACCCGCGTCGAGAAAAGCCGCGTGGCGCTGGATAAAATCATCACCAAAGAGGTGGGGGAGAGCAGCAATATGCGCACCCGCCTGACGAAGCTGGATAAACAGCTGAAAGAGCAGATGAACCGTATTATCGAGACGCGCTCTGATGGCCTGACATTCCACTATAAGGCGATCGATCAGGTGCGTGCCGACGGTCAGCAACTGGTGAACCAGGCGATGGGCGGCATTCTCCAGGACAGCATCAACGAGATGGGCGCCAAAGCGGTGCTGAAGGGCGGCGGTAATCCGTTGCAGGGTGTACTGGGTAGCCTGGGCGGACTGCAAACCTCGATTCAGAACGAGTGGAAGAATCAGGAAGCCGATTTCCAGCAGTTCGGTAAAGACGTGTGTAAACGCGTGGTGTCTCTGGAAGACAGCCGGAAGGCGCTGGTGGGGACGTTGAAGTAATGCACTTCGCCCCTCACCCTAACCCTCTCCCCAAAGGGGCGAGGGAATAGTTTGCTCCCTCACTTTAACCCTTTCCCTCAGGGGCGAGGGAATGGTTTGCCCCCTCACTTTCACCCTTTCCCCAACGGGGCGAGGGAATAGTTTGCGCCCTCACATTAACCCTTTTCCTAAAGGGGCGAGGGGGGTGGTTTGCCCCCTCTCCCTTTCAGGGAGAGGGCCGGGGTGAGGGTTGCAGCGCTTGCAGCGTTTCAAGGATCCTTTCTAACACCGCCTCTTCGTTATTCCAGAGTTCGTTGTTCCAGAATCGAATAACGTGCCAGCCCTTATGGTTTAACCATAATGTCCTTTGTCGATCGTATTCCTGATTTTCATCATGTTGTCCGCCATCCAGCTCAACGGCCAGGCGAGCCGCGCAACAGGCGAAATCCAGAATGTAGTGACCTACCGGGTGCTGTCGGCGAAATTTATAATTTTCGAAACGGCGGCTGCGCAGTAAATACCAAAGCCGCCTTTCTTCCTGTGTCAGCTCGCGTCTGAGCTGCTTTGCGTATGAACGAATTGTTTCCATCCCCACACTCTGCCAGCCTTTCCCTCAGCCAGCAGAACGGGATGCAAAATCCTGAATCAGCCTTCAGGATTTTCAGCGAGGAACAGCTCAAGAAGGGAGTTTAAGAACAGCTTGCCGTGCTCGGTGATCTGCCAGGACTCATCACACTCGGTCAGATACCCCTGCGCCAGCGCCTCGTCAATCTGCGGACGAATCACCGACTCCGGCAGCCCGGTATAACGCGCAAACTCCGCGCGCGGGGCGGCTTCCAGCAGACGGAAGCGGTTCATAAAGAACTCAAACGGCTTATCCGCCGCCTCGACGTCGTGCTGACGCTCCAGGTAGCGGCCTTCCATATACCCGCGCGGGTGACGCGTTTTAGCGGTACGCAAAATGCGCCCGTCCGGGAAGGTCACTTTGCCGTGCGCGCCGCAGCCAATCCCGAGATAGTCGCCAAAACGCCAGTAGTTCAGATTGTGCTGACACTGATAGCCCGGCTTCGCATACGCCGACGTTTCATATTGCTGATACCCCGCCGCGGTCAAAAGCTGGTGGCCCTGCTCGAAGATATCCCACAGCGCGTCGTCGTCCGGCAGCACCGGCGGGCGCGAGCCAAACAGGGTGTTCGGCTCAATGGTCAGCTGATACCACGACAGATGCGGCGGGTTCAGTTCAATCGCCTGACGCAAATCGTCCAGCGCTTCTTCGAGCGACTGATCCGGCAGGCCGTGCATCAGGTCGAGGTTGAAACTGCGCAGCCCAAGCCTCGTTGCCAGGTTTGCCGCGCGCTTTGCCTCTTCCGGACCGTGGATACGCCCCAGACGCTTCAGCTTTGGCTCGCTAAAGCTCTGCACGCCGATAGAGATACGGTTCACGCCCGCACGCTGATACTCGACGAAACGATCGGCCTCAACGGTGCCGGGGTTGGCTTCCATCGTAATTTCAGCGTCCGCTGCCAGGTTCAGGCGTGCGCGCACGCCGTCCAGCAGCGTCTGCATCGCCGGGCCTGACAGCAGGCTCGGTGTACCGCCACCAATAAAAATGGTCTTCACTTCACGTCCCTGTGCGTACGGTACATCAGCATCCAGATCGGCCAGCAGATGCGCGACGTAATCATCGTGCGGCACTTCGCCCTTCAGCGCGTGCGAGTTGAAATCGCAGTACGGGCATTTCTGCACGCACCATGGGATGTGAATATAAAGACTCAGAGGCGGCAAATTAGCCATTACGCAGTGCTTCCAGTAACAGTTTCAGGGCGCGTCCACGGTGGGAGATCGCGCTTTTCTCTTCGCGGGTGAGTTCCGCAGCGGTTTTTCCCTCGGTCGGGACAAAGAAAATCGGGTCGTAACCAAAGCCGCCGTTGCCCGCCGCTTCACGGGTGATCACGCCCGGCCAGCTGCCGTGACAGACAATCGGCGTGGGATCTTCCGCGTGACGCATGTAGACCAGCACGCAGTGGAACTGCGCGGTACGCTGTTCGTCAGGGACGTCTTTCAGGGCCACAAGCAGCTTTTCCAGATTCTGCTGGTCGGTGGCGTCCACCCCGGAATAGCGGGCGGAGTAAATCCCCGGCGCACCGCCCAGAAAATCTACGGCCAGACCGGAGTCATCGGCTATCGCGGGCAGTCCGGTGATCTGCGCGGCGTGGCGCGCTTTCAGAATGGCGTTTTCGATAAACGTCAGGCCGGTCTCTTCGGCGGAGTCCACGCCCAGCTCGGTCTGAGCGACCACGTCCAGCCCAAAATCATTTAATAGCGAGGCCAGCTCGCGCACTTTACCGGCGTTACCGGTGGCGAGAACAACTTTCTGCATGGTTTAGTCCTGTTCTGTCAGAGCCGCGACTTCCGTCGGGATAGATTGCGGGTTAAGGATTTTTACCTGTTTATGCCGGCCAAGTTCACCTTTCTCAATGACGACCTGGCTTTTAGCGACGCGAAACTGTTTAGCCAGATATTTGGTCAGATGCGCATTCGCCTGGCCGTCAACCGGCGGGGCAGTGATGGCGACTTTTAGCTCGTCGCCATGCAGCCCAACAATACTGTCGCGGCTGGCTTTCGGCTGAATGTACAGCCGTAAAACCAGCCCGTCGGCGCAGGGGCTAACTGCACTCATAACGCCATCCACAGCCCCGGCAGCAGCATATTACCCGTCGCCTGTAACAGTTCCGCGATACCCATATTCAGCACGTACAGCAGCAGAACGAGAAGCATCGGGGAGAAGTCGATTCCGCCCATTGCAGGCAGCAGGCTACGAATCGGACGCAGTAACGGTTCAGTCAGCTGAATCAACGCGTACTCCACCGGGCTACGGCCCCGGCTTACCCAGCTCATGATCGCCATCACCAGCAGGACCCAGAAGATTAGCGAGCCGACGGTTTTAACCAGGATCAGAACGGCTGAAATCCAGATAATCGGCTGGAAAGTGATGACCATAAACAGCACGATCGCTTTGATAACGCTCAGAATAAACGCCATCAGCAGAGATGAACTGTCAATTGGCCCCATTGCCGGAATGACGCGGCGAAGCGGCCCCACAACGGGCTGCGTGATTTTCACGATAAATTGTGAGAATGGATTGTAAAAATCACAACGGGCCCACTGCATCCAGACGCGCAACAGCAGCGCCATCGTATACAGTTCAATGACCGTTGAAAGCAGGAAAGTCAACGTCTTCATGGCGTTCCTCAGGTTTCCTTATTATTGGGGGTAATCGCGCGCACCGAAAATTGCCGTGCCGATGCGCACCATGGTGCTGCCTGCCGCGATGGCGGCTTCCATATCATCCGACATGCCCAGAGAAAGCGTGTCTACCGTGTCATAGCGCGCCTTAAGCGCCTCAAATGCTACAGCCATTTGCTGTGCCACGGCAAACTGCCTTTCATAACTTGACTCTGGCGCCGGGATAGCCATCAGCCCGCGCAGGGTTAAACGCGGCAGCGCCGCCACGTCCGCCGCCAGCGCATCCAGTTCGCCCAGCGTAATGCCAGACTTGCTGTTTTCATCGCTGATGTTGATTTGAATCAGCACGTTAAGCGCTGGCATATCCATAGGGCGCTGGTCGCTCAGACGGGTAGCGATGCGCAGACGATCGATGGTATGGCACCAGTCAAAGTGCTCTGCTACCAGACGGCTTTTGTTCGACTGTAGCGGACCGATAAAGTGCCATTGCAGGTCTGTATTTCCCCGTTCCCGGAAAGCGCGAATTTTATCCACGCCTTCCTGCACATAGTTTTCACCAAAGGCACGATGACCGGCGGCTATCGCTTCTGCGATGGCGCTCGCAGGCTTAGTTTTGCTGACTGCAAGCAACGTAATTTCTTCTGGAGCACGGCCGCAACGCGTTGCCGCGGCTGAGATTTTGTCCCGGACCTGTGCCAGGTTATGCGCAATGTCGTTCATTTTCCGAGGAGTAGTCTATGGATGTGGAAGAAATTGTGGCCCTTAGTGTAAAGCATAACGTCTCCGATCTACACCTGTGCAGTGATTCGCCACCGCGCTGGCGCAGGTCAGGCCGTCTTGAACCTGCGCCGTTTCCGCCCCCGGATGTGGAGGCGTTATTAAAAGCGTGGCTCAACGATGAACAGCAGGGCGCATGGTGGGCAAACGGGCAGGTGGATTTTGCCGTTACCCTCGCAGACGGTCAGCGGCTGCGCGGCAGTGCGTTTAAGCATATGCACGGCGTTTCGATTGCGCTGCGGCTGTTGCCGCTGACGTGCCCGCAGCTCTCTGCGTTAGGTGTGCCGCGAGCGATCCCGGAACTGCTGTCTAATGACAATGGCCTGATTCTGGTCACCGGCGCCACCGGCAGCGGAAAATCGACCACCCTGGCCGCGATGGTCGATTTCCTCAATCATCAGACAGACGGGCATATTCTGACCCTGGAAGATCCGGTGGAGTTTATGTACCAGAGCGAACGTTGCCTGATCCAGCAGCGGGAGATAGGCCAGCACAGCCCGTCCTTTGCCGAGGCGCTACGCAGCGCGCTGCGTGAAGATCCGGATGTGATTCTGCTTGGTGAGCTGCGCGACAGCGAGACGATACGCCTGGCGCTGACGGCGGCGGAAACCGGCCATCTGGTGTTAGCCACGCTGCATACGCGCGGCGCGGCGCAGGCGATCGAGCGCCTGGTCGACACCTTTCCGGCGCAGGAGAAAGATCCGGTGCGTAATCAGCTGGCGGGAAGCCTGCGTGCGGTCCTGGCGCAGAAGCTGCGTCAGGATGTCCAGGGCGGGCGCGTGGCGCTGTATGAGCTGCTGGTGAATACGTCGGCGGCGGCCAACCTGATCCGCGAAGGCAAAACCTGGCAACTGCCGGGCATTATTCAAACGGGGCAGCAGGCGGGAATGCAGAACTTTGAGCAGAGTCTGGCGGAGCGACGGGCGCAGGGGCGGCTGTAGGCCCCGGCGCTCAGTAACCCTGTTCGAAATAGCTTTCGAGGATAATGACGGCTGAAGCTGAATCCACGCTGCCTTTGTTCAACGCCCGGAAGCCTCCGTGCTCGAACAGGCCAGCGCGTGCCTCGACGGTGCTTAAACGTTCATCGTGCAGCTTAACGGAGACGCCAAAGCGGCCATGGATTTTGTTCGCGAATTTGCGCGCGCGGGCGGTAAGCGGTTGCTCGGTGCCGTCCATGTTTAGCGGCAGGCCGACAATTACGTCGTCCGGCTGCCACTCTTTGAGCAAGCGCTCAATAAGGTTCCAGTCCGGCGTGCCGTCGTTAGCTTTCAGCGCCGTGAGCGGGCGGGCGGTGCCGGTGATCCGTTGACCCACAGCGACGCCGATGCTTTTGGTGCCGAAGTCGAAGGCGAGAAGGGTGCCGCTCATTACGCGTGCCCCGCAACGCCAGGCATAGTCAGAATATCAATGCCAATCAGTTTTGCCGCGTCACGCCAGCGATCGGCGATAGGGGTTTTAAACAGGATATTCATATCCGCAGGGGCTGTCAGCCAGGCGTTGTCCAGAATTTCTTGTTCCAGCTGCCCTTTTTCCCAGGAGGCGTAACCGAGCGCAACCAGCACCTCAGAAGGCTGACTGGCAGTGCCCAGCGTTTCAAGCACGTCGCGAGAGGTGGTGACGACGGTGTTATCGGAGATACGAATGCTGGACGAGAAAACCGGCGGGGTATGCAGGATAAAGCCACGATCTTCTGCAAGCGGGCCGCCGAGCATCACCGGTTTATCGAGACGGATTTCCGGCAGCCGCGCTTCCGCAGGGATTTTCAGCTTGTCCAGAATGCCTTCCACCTGGAGGTTTTCCAGCGGCTTATTGATGATAATCCCCATCGCGCCGTCTTCGTTGTATTCGCAGATATAGACCACGGAGCGGCGGAAAATCGGATCCTGGAGAGCAGGCATGGCAATAAGAAAGTGATGCTGTAAATTCATTGTCAGAGGTACTGTTTCCTGGTTTAAAAAGCGACAGCGCCCAGTATGGGGATAAACACAGGCGCTGTCACAGGTTATTTCTGTAAACGTTTTTCGATAGCGTCCATCAGCATTCCGGTGATCGAGATCGGGAATTCCGCTTCGATTTCACGAATGCAGGTCGGACTGGTGACGTTCACTTCGGTCAGGCGATCGCCGATGATATCGAGGCCGACGAAGATCAGGCCTTTGGCTTTCAGAGTAGGGCCGACGCGGCGGGCAATTTCCCAGTCGCTTTCGCTTAACGGACGCGGTTCGCCACGGCCGCCGGCCGCCAGGTTGCCACGGGTTTCCCCTCCCTGCGGGATACGCGCCAGGCAGTAAGGCACCGGCTCGCCGTCTACGACCAGCACACGCTTGTCGCCGTCTTTAATGGCCGGCAGATAGTTCTGCGCCATGCAGTAGCGGGTTCCCAGCTCGGTCAGCGTTTCGGCAATCACGCCAATGTTCGGATCGCCCTCTTTCACGCGGAAGATCGACGCGCCGCCCATGCCGTCCAGCGGCTTCATGATGATGTCGCCGTGCTTCTGCCAGAATGCTTTCAGCTGCGTTTTGCTGCGGGTGACGAGCGTTTCCGGCGTCAGGTCAGAGAACCATGCGGTATAGAGCTTCTCGTTGCAGTCGCGCAGGCTCTGCGGCTTGTTGACGATCAGCGTTCCTTTCTCTTCAGCACGCTCAAGGATATAGGTGGCGTAAATGTATTCGGTGTCGAACGGTGGATCTTTACGCATCAGGATCACGTTAAGGTCGGCCAGGGCAATATCCTGCTCGGTACCGAATTCGTACCATTTTTCGTAGTTCTGCTCGACGTTAACGATGCGGGTGCGTGCGCGGGCTTCACCGTTGATCAGGTAAAGATCGTTCATCTCCATATAGTGGAGTTCATAGCCGCGACGCTGCGCTTCCAGCAGCATAGCGAAGCTGGAGTCTTTCTTGATGTTAATGTTTGCGATGGGGTCCATCACGATGCCGAGCTTAATCATCTTCTTCTCCGGTTATGGGTCAGGCTTTGCTTCAACCCAGATCGCCAAATCGCACCTGTAGCGCGGTAATGGCGGTGAGTGCCGTTGTCTCAGTGCGCAGAACGCGAGGTCCCAACAGAATATCAGTAAACTGGTAACGCGCCGTCATGGCAATTTCGTCAGCCGACAGGCCGCCTTCCGGGCCAATCAGCAGGCGTACACGCTCAACGGGCAGCGGCAGCGTATTGATGCTGGCGCTGGCGCGCGGATGAAGATTGAGCTTAAGCCCGCTCTCCTCTTCTGCACACCAGTCCTCCAGATCCATCGCCGGGCGGATCTCCGGGATACGGTTGCGGCCGCTCTGTTCGCAGGCCGCAATGGCAATTTTTTGCCACTGCTGGATCTTTTTGTTCAGACGTTCCGCATCCAGTTTAACGCCGCAGCGCTCAGAAAAAAGTGGCGTAATGAGGCTTACACCCAGTTCAATGGATTTCTGAATGGTGAACTCCATCTTTTCCCCACGCGACATCACCTGGCCCAGGTGAATGTGCAGCGGGGATTCCCGGTCGTCCACGTCGCCACGCAGCACCTTCACGTGCACGCTTTTTTTATCGGCGCGCGTAATTTCAGCGTCGAAAACCTGATTAGAGCCGTCAAAGAGCTGAATCGCCTGGCCTGCCCCCATGCGCAGCACGCGGCCTACATGGTTTGCGGCATCATCAGACAGGGCGATTTCGCCGCCTGGGGTAATCAGTTCAGGGTGATAGATGCGAGGGATGCGCATAGTCAGAAATTCCATGTGTCATGCGATATAAGCGAATTGCCGTAGTGTAGGTTAGCTCTTTTGCGCCTGGCAAGCCCGCTGGACGTAAGGGTTGTGATTCCCCTGGACTTTGGCGATACGTTCGTCGCGCTGGCATTCCCAGTCCGTCACCGGGTAGAGCTTGTCCCAGGCATTGAAGAGCTGCGTCTGCTGGCGGGAAAGGTTGAGATCGTAGCGGTCGCGCATATAGAAGTATGTGCGGGCGATGCTGCCGCGTGCGCGGGCAGGCGGTTCGGCGACTTTCTCTTTGAAATCGACCTTCATCGCGCACTGACCGTACTGGCCTTCGCCACCGTTCCACTGGCTGTACATGAAGTTTCCGCGGTCGCCATTGACCTCACCCACGGCGGGTTGCAGGTTGTGCATATCGCTTTCCATCTGGCGGTAGACCGGATCTTTTGCGCAATTTTTACGTCCACCGTCCTGCCAGCACTGGCGCTGGTGACCAAACTGCCAGGCCGGAACAACGTGTTCCCATTCGATTCGGCTGGCGCGGTTCTCGTTCTTGCGCACCTTATAGCCGCAGGATCCCAGATCCACGACCCCTTTTTTACCCTGCCAGTTAATTTTACAGCCGCAGTAGAAATCACCCGGTACGTCGGCGTTAATCTTTACGCCTGCGGTTTTTGCCTGAGAGAAACTGTGAATACCGTCGGCCAGAGCATGGCCGGAGAGCGCTGTCGCCAGAAAAGCGACCGCGAGAGAAACATTACGGGACATCTTACACTCCGTGTCAAAACGAGCCCGCAACGTAACGAATGTTGTTCCCGTATGCAATCAGTCAGATCAGGAAAGTTCCTGAAAGTTCAGTTGATTATTCCGCAACCAGCGGTTCGCCGCACTTTACGCAGCGGTAGGTGGCCTCGCCGCGCACCACGCGGTTATGGCGGCGGACGGTAAGCTGGTGCTGCTGGCACTGGCAGCGGTAGGGGAAAGTATTGCGGCGTACCGATTCCAGCTCGAACTGATGGGTGCGGCGAGCCGGAACGCCGAGCACCGCCTCCATCATCCATTTCCACTCTTTGCCGTGCGGCGCGACGCGGCCAAAGTGTTTCCACACCAGCAGGTGCGCCAGTTCGTGCGGGACGACCTCGTCGATAAACGCCTGCTGGTTTTCCATCATCAACACCGGGTTGAGGCGGATCTCGTAGGCTTCCAGCCAGGCGGTGCCTGCCGCGGTGCCACGCTGCTGATAGACCAGCTTCGGTTCAGGATAATTGCGGCCGAGCTTCAGGTTGGCCTGGGCGAGTTTTTCCCGCAGGCTGCGCATAACGGCTTGCTGAATGGCGATGGGGAGACGGGGTGCTTTCATAGGGGCAGAGCATAAAGCGGGAAGCGGGGAGGCGCAAGAGGCGCCTCCCGCAGGAGGATCAGTCGTGTGCGCCGATTTCGCGCAGAGGACGACCTTTCATCAGGTTACGTTCAATGTGTTCCAGTGAAACATGTTTTGTTTCAGGAACCAGGCAGATAGTGAGAACAATAAAGAACAGGTTCAGACCGGCGTAGACCCAGAAGGTATTGGCGTTACCCAGGGTATTGAGCATGGTCAGGAACGTTGCGCCGACGATCATGTTGGCAATCCAGTTGGTTGCGGTAGAGCAGGTGATACCAAAATCACGCCCTTTCAGCGGCTGGATCTCAGAGCACAGCACCCAAATCAGCGGACCGGCGCTCATCGCAAACCCAATGATAAACATCAGCAGCATCGCCACGGCGAAGTACTGTGCCGTTGGAGAGTGAATGCCCATGTGCATCATGGTACCCAGCACGCCCATCCCGACGGCCATCACCAGGAAGCCCAGCGTCAGGGTTGGCTTACGTCCCCAGCGGTCCACCAGACCGATAGCGATAAAGGTCGCCAGCACGTTGGTCAGGCCGACGATCACGGTGCCCCACATCTGCTCGGTGGTGTTGGTGTAGCCCGCCAGTTCAAAGATTTTCGGCGCGTAATACATGATAACGTTCATCCCGGTGAACTGTTGCATGATCTGTAACAGCACACCGAGGAACACCGCGCGGCGGAAGTTGCTGTTCTCTTTGAACAGCGCCCAGCCGGACTGTTTGACCTTCAGGCTTTCGCGGATCTCTTCCAGCTCGTTTTTGGCTTCGGCGCTGGTATCACGCAGGCGTAAGAGCACGCGTTCGGCATCATGGAAGCGGCGTTTGGCGGCAAACCAGCGCGGGCTGTCCG
This sequence comes from Enterobacter cloacae complex sp. 6730903, assembly GCF_048283985.1. NCBI lineage: Bacteria > Pseudomonadati > Pseudomonadota > Gammaproteobacteria > Enterobacterales > Enterobacteriaceae > Enterobacter > Enterobacter cloacae complex sp. 6730903. The sequence goes on from NZ_JBLVXX010000029.1 coordinate 59,861, forward strand.
GCAGGAAGAAGACGCCAATCAGCAGCAGGACGGCAGGAATGATGATGACGCCCAGCATCCAGCGCCATGCGCCGCTGTAGCTGAATGCGGTATCCGAGAGATAAGCCCCCAGAATACCGATGGTGATCATCAGCTGATACATGGAAATCATGCTGCCGCGGATTTTTTCCGGAGCGATCTCAGACAGGTACAGCGGGGCAGTATAAGACGCCACGCCCACTGCCAAACCGAGCAGCACGCGGGAGATGATCAGCACTTCAACGTTAGGCGCAGCGGCAGAGAACAGTGAGCCGGCAACGAACAGGATCGCGCCGATCATCAGGCTCTTTTTACGCCCGAGCTTAAAGGAGAGCCAGCCGCTGCCGACCGCGCCGACGGCGGCACCGAACATCATGGAGCTAACCACCCATTCCTGAGTGTGTGCGCTAATCTGGAACTCATCGGTGATGAAAGGTAATGCACCGGCAATTACGCCAATATCCAGGCCAAAGAGTAATCCTGCCAGAGCGGCGAGGAAGCAGACGAAGAACGTCATTGCCTTATTGGACGTACGCCCCTGTTTATTATTGTCAGGCATTATGCCCTCCAGTTGGGTTATCAGTTTTTACGATATTAAGAGTAGGTGAGCGGCTCATAAAAATATGTGAGTCAAATCACAACGGTGTAATCGGTTACACTAGCTTGTAACCGTAAAAATAATTAAAGCTTTGAAAATATAGAGGTAAATTAATTGATGTGCATCGCGTTTGCACAAATTTCAGACTTAACTGAAAGGGAATGTAACAGCAGAAGAAATGCGATCATGCAAAGAGAATATTCTGAAAGCGGGGTATAGAGAGTGAGGTGTAAACGGTTTCAAACATTGCCGAGTGGCGACTGTGCCTTATCCGGCCTACAAAAACTCACGACCCGTAGGTCGGGTAAGGCATAGCTGCCACCCGACATAAAAAAGGCCAGCACAAAGGCTGGCCTGTTTAAGCTACTGGCAGTCGATTATTTTAGACCGGCAGCATCACGCAGCAGGGCGGCTTTGTCGGTTTTTTCCCATGGGAAATGTTCGCGACCAAAGTGACCGTACGCTGCGGTTTCCTGGTAGATTGGGTGCAGCAGATCCAGCATCTGAATCAGACCGTATGGACGCAGGTCGAAGAACTCACGCACCAGCAGGGTCAGCTGTTCAGAAGGCACTTTTTCAGTACCGAAGGTTTCCACCATGATGGAGGTTGGCTCAGCCACGCCGATGGCGTAGGAAACCTGGATCTCACAGCGGTCAGCCAGACCGGCAGCAACGATGTTTTTCGCCACATAACGTGCAGCGTACGCCGCAGAACGGTCAACTTTAGACGGATCTTTACCGGAGAATGCGCCGCCGCCGTGACGTGCCATGCCGCCGTAGGTATCTACGATGATTTTACGACCGGTCAGACCGCAGTCACCCATTGGGCCGCCGATAACAAAGCGTCCGGTTGGGTTGATGAAAAATTTGGTCGCAGAGCTCAGCCATTCAGTTGGCAGAACCGGCTTGATGATCTCATCCATCACCGCTTCTTGCAGGGATTTCTGGTCAATCTCTTCAGCATGCTGCGTGGAAAGAACCACGGCATCAATACCGACGATTTTCCCGTCGTCATACTGGAAGGTCACCTGGCTTTTCGCATCCGGACGCAGCCACGGCAGGGTGCCGTTTTTACGTACTTCAGCCTGACGCTGCACCAGGCGGTGGGCGTAGGTCACCGGCGCTGGCATCAGCACGTCGGTTTCGTTGGTTGCGTAGCCGAACATCAGGCCCTGGTCGCCCGCGCCCTGTTCCAGCGGATCGGCACGGTCAACGCCCTGGTTGATGTCCGGAGACTGTTTGCCAATCGCGCTCAGTACGGCGCAGGAGTTGGCATCAAAGCCCATATCAGAATGTACATAGCCGATCTCACGCACCGTGTTACGGGTGATCTCTTCGATATCAACCCATGCGCTGGTGGTGATCTCACCGCCAACCAGAACCATGCCGGTTTTGACATAGGTTTCACACGCTACGCGCGCCTTTGGATCCTGCGCGAGGATCGCATCCAGCACCGCATCGGAGATTTGGTCAGCAATTTTATCAGGATGTCCTTCTGATACGGACTCGGACGTAAACAGGTGTTTTGCCATGTTTTATTTCACCTAAGAGGAATTTGGTTAGCTCAAGCTGCTGTGTGGAATAGCCATAGGAGATAATTCTACCAAGGCCTACAGGATTTTGACACTGGCAGTCTGAGTGTTAATCGGTATGGATGGATTAACATCTGGACGTCTATTTTAGGTCACTTCTTCACCCGATTTCCAGTTTTTTTTGACTCACCTCTCACTGCGTTGAAAACACGGCTGGAAATTTTTCCTGACGACGCTGGCAACCTGCGCATTTTTGTTTTGCTTTTTAGCGACCTTCTCGGTATAAAACGCGGCGCGCGGCTCATATAAAATAAGCGCTCGATGAACACATCGTGTCGCCACTTCCAGCCGGGTTAAGCAGTGAACTTTTAGCTTTGGCTTGTGGTCCGTTTCAGCAGAGGCGGCCGTGGAGGTGATACCAGATAATGAACCATCGTTTTCCGCTCATTCAGCGCAGCCGTTCTGGCGCGCATTTGATTCCCACCCGCACTTCTGGTCTAAACACCTGCCGATGTTATACCCATCTCGGTGCTTCTCAGGATTCCAGAGCCGGTCACGCTTTGTGAAAACTGAACAAGGGCGCTCTTGTTAATACAGGAGTTTTCTCGTGGTTTCGCCGAACCTTGTCATACAGAGTTCGGATACGTGTTTTACAATGATATGAATAAGAAACCGGTCGCACGGTCTGGATTTCAGCATACTCTGCTGGGAAATGGAGCCGTTAATGGGTTGTTATCGCCGTATAACGCTGCGATAGTAGTCAACTGTTTTACACTTAATACAAAGAGTTGAGGTTCGCTATGTCTGACGACATGTCTTCGCTTTCGCCTTCGTCAGCAGGCGAACAGGGTGTACTACGTTCTATGCAGGAGGTTGCGATGAGCTCCCAGGAAGCCAGCAAGATGCTGCGCACTTACAATATTGCCTGGTGGGGCAATAACTACTACGACGTTAACGAGCTGGGCCACATCAGTGTCTGCCCGGATCCGGACGTCCCGGAAGCGCGCGTGGATCTCGCTAAACTGGTGAAAACCCGTGAAGCGCAGGGTCAGCGCTTGCCTGCACTGTTCTGCTTCCCGCAGATCCTGCAACATCGCCTGCGTTCTATTAACGCCGCGTTCAAACGCGCGCGGGAATCGTATGGTTATAACGGCGACTATTTCCTCGTTTACCCGATCAAGGTCAACCAGCACCGTCGCGTGATTGAGTCCCTGATCCACTCCGGCGAGCCGCTGGGCCTGGAAGCCGGCTCTAAAGCGGAGCTGATGGCGGTTCTGGCGCACGCGGGCATGACCCGGTCGGTGATTGTCTGTAACGGCTATAAAGACCGCGAATACATTCGTCTGGCGCTGATTGGCGAGAAGATGGGCCACAAGGTCTATCTGGTGATCGAGAAGATGACCGAAATCGCGATCGTGCTGGAAGAGGCCGAGCGTCTGAACGTCATCCCACGCCTTGGCGTGCGTGCGCGACTGGCGTCGCAGGGTTCCGGTAAATGGCAATCTTCCGGCGGTGAAAAATCCAAGTTCGGCCTCGCGGCGAACCAGGTGCTTCAGCTGGTGGAAATTCTGCGCGAGCGCGGTCGTCTGGACAGCATTCAGCTGCTGCACTTCCACCTCGGCTCGCAGATGGCCAATATTCGCGACATCGCCACCGGCGTGCGTGAATCCGCGCGTTTCTACGTTGAGCTGCATAAGCTCGGCGTGAATATTCAGTGCTTTGACGTGGGCGGCGGCCTGGGCGTGGACTACGAAGGGACCCGCTCGCAGTCTGACTGCTCGGTAAACTACGGCCTGAACGAATATGCCAACAACATCATCTGGGCGATTGGCGATGCCTGCGAAGAGCACGGCCTGCCGCACCCGACGGTGATCACCGAATCTGGCCGCGCGGTCACTGCACACCATACGGTACTGGTCTCTAACATCATCGGCGTTGAGCGTAGCGAAATCACCGAAGCCACGCCTCCGGCAGACGATGCTCCACGTTCCCTGCAAAGCATGTGGGAAACCTGGCAGGAGATGCACGAGCCGGGCACGCGTCGTTCCCTGCGCGAATGGCTGCACGACAGCCAGATGGACCTGCACGATATTCACGTCGGCTACTCGTCAGGCACCTTCAGCCTGCAAGAGCGCGCGTGGGCGGAGCAGCTCTATCTGAATATGTGCCACGAAGTGCAGAAACAGCTCGACCCGAGCAACCGCGCGCACCGTCCAATTATCGACGAGTTGCAGGAGCGTATGGCGGACAAAATGTACGTCAACTTCTCCCTGTTCCAGTCGATGCCGGATGCCTGGGGTATCGACCAGCTGTTCCCGGTTCTGCCGCTGGAAGGGCTGAACCACGCCCCTGAACGCCGCGCCGTGCTGCTGGACATCACCTGTGACTCCGATGGCGCGATTGACCACTACGTCGACGGCGACGGTATCGCAACGACGATGCCAATGCCGGAGTACGATCCGGAGAACCCGCCAATGCTGGGCTTCTTTATGGTGGGTGCGTATCAGGAGATCCTCGGCAACATGCACAACCTGTTCGGTGATACCGAAGCGGTTGACGTGTTTGTCTTCCCTGACGGCAGCGTGGAGGTTGAGCTGTCCGACGAAGGGGACACCGTGGCGGACATGCTCGAATACGTTCAGCTGGATCCGAAAAAACTGCTCACCCAGTTCCGCGATCAGGTCAAAAACACCGGTCTGGACGATGCCTTGCAGCAGCAGTTCCTGGAAGAGTTTGAAGCGGGTCTGTACGGGTATACGTATCTGGAAGACGAGTAAGAAAACCTCCCTCTCCCTGTGGGAGAGGGGCGGGGTGAGGGCATCAGGCCGCTGTGCCGCCGATGCCCGGTGGCGCTGCGCTTACCGGGCCTACGAATGTAGGCCGGAGAAGGCGAAGCCGCCATCCGGCAGAATGCTATACTCACTTGAACCCGTATGAATTAACGGCGATAATTCGCCCCAATATGCGATTTACGAATCAATCCCTTCCTCGTCGGGTTTAACGACGCGGAGGGGATTTTTTTTCATCTGTTTTTAATGTATCGACTTTATAAGAGGTCAGGACATGAGCACTTTAGGTCATCAGTACGATAACTCTCTGGTATCTAACGCGTTTGGTTTTTTACGCCTTCCGATGAACTTCCAGCCGTACGACAGCGATGCTGACTGGGTGATCACCGGCGTACCGTTCGACATGGCAACGTCCGGTCGCGCGGGTGGACGTCATGGCCCGGCGGCGATCCGTCAGGTTTCCACTAACCTGGCCTGGGAGCACAACCGCTTCCCGTGGAACTTCGACATGCGCGAGCGCCTGAACGTGGTGGACTGCGGCGATCTGGTGTACGCCTTCGGTGACGCGCGTGAGATGAGCGAAAAATTGCAGGCGCACGCCGAGAAGCTGCTGGCGGCCGGTAAACGCATGCTCTCCTTCGGCGGTGACCACTTCGTGACCCTGCCGCTGCTGCGCGCCCACGCGAAGCACTTCGGTAAAATGGCGCTGGTGCACTTCGATGCGCACACCGACACCTACGCGAACGGCTGCGAGTTCGACCATGGCACCATGTTCTATACCGCGCCGAAAGAAGGCCTGATCGATCCGAACCACTCCGTGCAGATCGGCATCCGCACCGAGTTCGACAAAGACAACGGCTTCACCGTACTCGACGCGGGCCAGGTGAACGATCGCGGCGTGGACGATATTCTGGTTCAGGTTAAGCAGATCGTCGGCGACATGCCTGTCTATCTGACCTTCGACATCGACTGCCTGGATCCGGCATTCGCACCGGGTACCGGTACGCCGGTGATCGGCGGCCTGACGTCAGACCGCGCCATCAAGCTGGTGCGCGGCCTGAAGGATCTGAATATCGTCGGGATGGACGTGGTGGAAGTGGCTCCGGCCTATGACCAGTCCGAGATCACCGCGCTGGCCGCGGCGACCCTGGCGCTGGAAATGCTCTACATCCAGGCGGCGAAAAAAGGCGAATAAGCCTTACGTGCTGATTGCTGCTGCGCGCCGCATGCGCAGCAGCAACATTCCCCCGGCAAGCAGGGTGACAACCTGCGAGACGACCAGCACCGAAAAGCCTGAACTGACCGACCCCACCGATCTCATCACCATCCCCATCAGCAGCGGAATAAACGCCGCGCAGATATTGCCGATCCCATTGATTATGCCGTAAGCGCTACCCACCGCTTCACGCGCGGCGTGATGCTGGATCACCGCCGGAATAGCCGCTCCCTGTAGCCCCCAGAAGACGTTAGCCGAAAGCATAAACAGCGCCAGCCAGGCAGGCTGATGGCTGAGCATCAGCGCGACCACGGACAGCGCCGTCATCGCCCCGCCCACCACAAACAGCACCGGTGCCTGTTCCGGACGCATTTTGTCGAGCAGCACGCCACCCAGAAACTTTGACCCCAGGCTGAGCAGGAAGGGGATCGCCGCAAGCCAGCCCGTGGCATGCAGCGAGAAGTGGTGCTCGTCACGCAGCCACGCGGGTAGCCAGGCGCTGCTCCCCCAGAGATAGCTCAGGGTGGCGATTTCAACCACCATGATCCAGCCCAGCAGCGGCGTCTGCCAGGCCAGCGTGAAGGTGTGGACAAACCCCGGCTTTTTCGCGGTCGGGAGCTTGCGCGGCGCGGGCAGAAAACGCCAGATTAAGCCGCCGCCGAGGAGAAGGTTGATTGCCGCCAGTGCATAAAACGATCCGGCCCAGCCCAGATGTGCCATCAGCCAGGTCACCAGCGGAAAGCCCACGGCCAGCCCGAGCGAGACGCCCAGCGCGGTCACGGCGTTGGGTTTGCCGATCTCTTGCGCGCTAAAGTTATCGCTGATAAAGCGCGTTTTCAGCGAAAATAGCGGACCCTCCGCGATCCCCAGAATCACGCGGGCGATGAGCATTCCCGTCAGCGAGCCAAGCAAAGGCGAAACCGCGCAAACCGCGGCCCAAATCGCAATGCTGCTTAATAATCCCTGCCGATAATGAAGTTTGCTTTCAATAACCGGTGTTAATAATAAAGCGGAAAAACCATAACCCAGCAGAAAGCAGGTCATGAGCAGACCCTGTAACATTCTGTTTTCATTTAACTGAAAATGTTCGGCAAATTCCGGGTTTAAAATCATTACCGAGATATTTACCCGATCGACGTAGGAAATAATAATGAGTAATAAAAGCGCAATCGTGCCTTGCCATCTTGCCGTCATCATGTCCGCCTTACATTTTTTTGTAACTTATATTTTTCATCAATGTGATTGTCACGGAGCTAAAATGGTTCACCTGTGAAACCTGTCTCTTATACACATCTGACG